>CAJXPE010000055.1 GCA_913057965.1 uncultured Marixanthomonas sp.
TTCTATATGTAAAAGATTTAATGCCGTATATAGATAGAAAAACGTTTGATTGGAAATCTTTAAAACGCGATTCGTATTTTGTACCTGAAAACAAAAAACTGGATGATTTGCTTAATGAGTTTAAGGAAATGAAAATGCATCTTGCTATTGTAGTAGATGAATACGGAGGCACTAGCGGATTGATTTCTTTAGAAGATATTATTGAAGAAATCGTAGGTGAAATTAGTGATGAGTTTGACGATGAAGATTTGGTTTTTTCAAAACTGGACGAAAACAATTATGTTTTTGAAGGTAAAACGCCATTGAAAGATTTTTACAAAGTAATTAGTGTGGAAGATCCACAAGTTTTTGAATCTGAAAAAGGAGAGGCCGAAACCCTTGCTGGTTTTTTATTGGAAATTTCAAAAGGCTTTCCGAAGAAAAACGAGGTAATATCCTTCCATAACTATTCGTTTACTATTGAAGCATTCGAAAATAAACGTATTAAACAAATAAAATTATCGATTACTATATGAGGTTTTTAGCAGCTCTATTCTTTTGTTTTATTATACTGGCTTGTAATGAAGAGGTGGTTGTAAAACCCGCTGCGAAGCTTCGGTTAGAATACCCTGAAAGCAGCTATAAAAAAGTGAAGGTTAACTGTCCATTTTCTTTTAAAATGAATTCTAATGCAACGTTGGATACTACTCGTGGCTGTAACTTAGATTTGGTTTATCCAGATATGAAAGCCACTGTGTACCTTACCTACCAATCGGTAAAAAACCATAATATAGATTCTTTATTGTACGATGCTCAAAAGCTTACATACGACCATACCATAAAAGCCAACAGTATTTTAGAACAACCCCGGGTAGATTCTATTAATAATGTATACGGTATGTTTTATATGATTGATGGTAACGCCGCCACACAATCACAGTTTTATGTTACCGATAGTGTAAACCATTTTATTACCGGTTCCTTGTATTTTAAGGCCAAGCCAAATTTTGACTCTATTTACCCAGCAGTGATGTATCTACGGGAAGACATTCGCGTGTTGATGGAAACAATGAAGTGGGAGTAGTTCTGTTACTTTTTTTGATTTTTTTTAAAGGTTAAAAATCCATCACTGTGGAAAACCATAACTACTTTTATTTAAAATAATGCACATTTGTAATACTCCGTTTAAAAAATGAAATTCACCCTCTTAGTTATAACGCTTCTCTTTTCGTTTACATTAACTGCACAATCTTATGTAAGAGAAGGAAAAGGGGATTATAAAAAGGTTTTGTATACTTGGGATGGAAAATATTTGAGACAGGGCAAGGGGAGCTACAAAACAGTTCTTTATACGGTAGATGAAAAGTATATTAGACAAGGAAAAGGGGATTACAAAACGGTTTTAACTACTTGGGATGGAAAATATTTAAGGCAAGGTAAGGGAGATTATAACACAGTTCTTTACACGTGGGATGGAAAGTATATTAGACAAGGAAAAGGAGATTACAAAACGGTGTTATACACTTGGGACGGAAAATATCTACGCTTGGGAAAAGGAGAGTATAATACAGTTCTTTATACAGTAACGGGAGAAATTCCGATAGAAATAGTAATGTATTTAGCGCCTTAGCAATCAACTCATAGGTTATATAAAAAATGAAGAAGCTGTTTTTAGATGATATTCGGACTGTAAATATGGTTTATGAACCATCCATGGAATCTGAATTTGATATTGTTCGTACCTATGATGCGTTTGTAGACTACATTGAAAAGAACGGACTTCCAGATTTTATAAGTTTTGACAATGACCTAGGGCTAGGTAACGATGGGAAAGTAGCGCCTGATGGATTGGCTGCTGCCAAATGGTTGGTATATGAATCTGGACTCGATTTACAGAATTTAAAATTTAAAGTCCATTCGGCGAATCCAGTAGCAGCAGAACAAATAAAAGGACTTTTAAATAATTACATTAAGCATTTAAAAGAAAGCCAATAAAATACAGACAATAGCTGAGTTTACTACTATAAAATAGCATTATTAATGCTTACCTCGTATTTGCATTTTCCACAAACAACTTTATTTCACCCTTTACATCACATATAAAAGCTTTTTTTCATCAAAAAACTAGGCGAACAAGTTGAACCAGATTTTTTTAATAGTTTCTTAAATATTCAACTATTTGCCTGGCTTCTTCTTTCGTAAGGTCTAAGTCAACCATGGTATATTCATATTCTGCTTTCATGGCTTTAACTTGTACGTTATTTTCAATCATGCCTTTAGGGTTTAAAATCATATTCATGACCCATTGTGGAGAGCGTTCTTGTAAAACACCACCAAGTGCTGGACCTTTGTTGCTGTCATGAATTTCATGACAAGTAGAACATTGATTGTTAAATAATTTCTCGCCTTTTTTGGCCATATCTTGATCAATTTGGTCCCCAAGCTCAACTTTATTTTTTATTGGACCTACACCAGTTTTGACTGTATGAGGCATGTCATTATTCATTATTTTGGATGAATCTTCTTGTGTTGAGCTTATGTCTGTAGAAGTTGAATCGACATCCGATTTTCCATGACCCGAATTGCATGCTATTAAAAAAAGCAATGCTAAAACTAGGGATAATCTCTTACTAATTTTCATAACGCTATTTTTTAAAATTATTTACGATATAATCACACATAAAAGTTATTATAAATTCGCCAAAAGAACCTTTATCTTACTAAAATATTAACATTTTTTGCTGTTTATTTTTATGGTATTACCCTGTCAATGAATTTAATCAAGCGGAGTACTAAAATGGCACTTTTAAATAAATCTAAAGTGCGCTACGATTAAAAATCCATCCTATTTTCCGACCTTTGCCGCTTCAATTTTTGAAGCATGAAAGGCATTGATAAAAAATGGATTTATTTAGCTATCCTCTCAGTGGTCTGGGGTAGTTCGTTTATTCTTATAAAAAAAGCATTAATAGGTCTTACGCCACTTCAGTTGGGGGCGCTTCGTTCCTTGTTTGCTGCTGTTTTTTTATTAATTATTGGCTTTAGAAAACTAAAAACCATAAAAAAAGAGGAATGGAAATGGATTGCTGTATCTGGTTTTTTAGGAACCTTTATCCCCGCTTTTCTTTTCGCCTTTGCAGAGACCGAAATTGACAGTGCGATTGCTTCTATTCTAAACTCAACAACACCAATCATGACGCTTGTTCTAGGGGCTGTCGCCTTTAGTATTGGTTTCACGCGGAATCAACTAATAGGGGTTATAATTGGGCTAATTGGAAGTTTTCTGCTCATTTGGAGTGGTAGCGAGGTAAATCCCAATCAAAATTATTGGTATGCAGGTTTAATTTTATGTGCATCAGTTTGCTATGCTTGTAATGTAAATATTATAAAAAGATATCTTCAAAATGTTTCACCTTTAGCTATTACAGCAGGACAATTTTCAGTAATAATAATACCAGCTGTTATCACTTTATGTAGTTCTGGATTCTTTTCTGAAAAAACATTTGCATCACCAGCATTATACCCTTCTTTAGGATATATACTTATATTATCGGTGGTCGGAACAGGAATAGCAAAAGTATTATTCAACAATTTAGTGCAGTTGGGAACACCGGTTTTTGCGTCTTCGGTTACCTACACCATTCCTATTGTAGCATTATTATGGGGGGTCTTAGATGGTGAAAAATTTGTTTGGTTTCAATTAGTTGCTGCAGCTGTCATTTTATTAGGTGTGTTACTTTCAAGGAAAAGTTAACAAACTCTTTAGAAGAATATTTTGTAACTTTCAGTAGCTTTAAAACTTAAACCAACGATTATGTTTAAAATTTATTCTCGATACGGTGTTATAATTGCAGTGGCACTAATAGTTTATTTTTTATTATTGAAATTATTTGGATTGCATCAATACCCTGTATTGAGTGCTGTTAACGGAGTAATTTATGGAGCTGGAATTTTACTGGCTTTAAAAAAATACAAAGCAGAAGCTTCTAAATTTGACTATGCAAAGGGATTTGAAGTTGGCTTTCGGTGTGGTATAATAGCAACCGTAATTTTCACCATTTTTATGGCGCTCTATATTTTTGAACTTGATACGGAGTTTGCCTACTATATACTGGACTCGTGGAATTTAAATTTCAATAAGGGAACGCTTATTTTAATAATATCATTAGTAATGATGGGAGTTTCTACTTCTTTGGTGCTTACTTTAGCATTTATGCAGCTTTTAAAAGACTCTTGGAACACCCCTGAGGGTAAACGAAATACCATGTAAATTACTCTCAAAACAGGTTGTAGATTTAAATTATTAGAATTATATTTGCACCCGCCTTAAAAATAGGCGGGCTTTTTATAGTGAAAAGCTTTAAACAAATTAATATCATAAACGATACGCTATGTATGCAATTGTAGAGATAGCAGGGCAGCAATTTAAAGTTGCGAAAGACCAAAAAGTCTTTGTTAACCGTTTGGCCACTGAAGAAGGAAAAAAAGTCGATTTCGACAATGTTCTTCTTATTGGTGACGGAGACAATGTAACTGTTGGCGCCCCGGCTATAGACGGAGCTCTTGTTGGAGCAAAAGTCTTAAGGCACCTAAAAGGTGACAAAGTAATAGTTTTCAAAAAGAAACGTAGAAAAGGTTACCGTGTTAAAAACGGTCACAGACAAGCTCTTTCTGAAATCGTAATTGAAAGCATTGCTTCTTCTGGATCTAAAAAGAAATCTTCTGCTAAAAAAGAAGAAACTAAAAAGGAAACTCCAGTAAAAGCGAAAGCTGAAACTAAAAAAGCAGAACCAAAGAAAGCTACCCCTAAAGCTAAAAAAGAAGAAGAGGTAAGTGAAAACTTGGTAACACGTGCAGAGCACCGTGCTGAAGATGGCAATATCGAAATGAACATCGATAAAGTACTTCACAGTATTGGTACTGCTACAAAAGCTGAGGCTGATGACTTGAAAGAAATCAACGGAATTGGACCAGCTTACGAAAAAAGATTAAACGAAGTAGGAATTTACTCCTACGAACAAATCAGTAAATTGAAAGCTGCCGATAGAGATGAGCTTTCTGCATTAGACGGTATTACTCGCGAGAAGATAGAATCTGAAGAGTGGGTAAAACAAGCTAAAGCATTATTGAAAAATAAATAGTAATCACAAAAATTTTTAACCATGGCTCACAAAAAAGGTGTTGGTAGTTCCAAAAACGGTAGAGAATCAGAATCGAAACGCTTAGGTGTGAAGATTTATGGTGGTCAAGCTGCCATTGCAGGAAATATCATTATAAGACAACGTGGTATGGAGCATCACCCAGCAGAGAACGTTTATGCAGGTAAAGATTATACTTTACATGCTAAAGTTGATGGTGTTGTAAAATTTACCAAGAAGAGAAATAACAAATCGTACGTTTCTATTGTACCTAGTGCAGAAGCGTAAGTAATAGTTATAACATATTTAGAAAACCCTTAGTGAAAACTAAGGGTTTTTTTTGTTTATAGATAAAGCTGATAATTTTATCTCGAAGGAAGCTCTTCAAATTTACGTTTTGAGATGGGATTACGAATAAGTGTCCATTGTATATTCTCAGGGTAGTGTGTTTTTATAAAATAGCTTGGATCCGTATTAAACCAATACAAGTTTGGTTTGTTGTTTTTACGTTGGCTTCTTGCCAAGGTAAGATCTAATAAACGCCACTTTCCGTTGATTTTTACAGCATTCCAAGTATGATCAACTTGCTTTCTTGTGCTAGTATAATAATATTTCTTACTGTAGCCATGTATTACCCAGCTTTCAATGCCCACTTGCTCGCAAAGCTCTTTGTATAAAAACGCATACCCACCACAAAGTGCTTTTTTACGTTTCAATACGTTTTTGAGTACGTTTTCTTCTGAAGTATAAATCGATTTCTGAAGGGTAACATCGGTACGAAGTTCGTTATCATATTCAATAGTACTTGCTATCCATAAAAAAATAGCTTGTGCCTTTTCAAAATCTGTACGGCTATTTTTGGTAATCTGCTTTGCCAGGGGTCTAGTGTCAATGCGCGTTCCTTTTTTTACACGAGTCGTTTTTTTAGAAGCAATGCGCGTATTAATTACATCACCTATCTGTGAATAGCTGTTCCCTGCCGAAAAACAACTTATTAATGAAAATAGTAAAATTTGTCTAAGCATAGCAAAAGGATAATCATTTGCTATAAAACGACTTATAATTTTATTTATTCTTTCAGAAACTGAATTAGGGGTGTAATAAATTTATCAAAACTTTCGATATGGGGTAAATGGCCAATGTCTTCAATCTCTACTAATTTTGAATTAGGGATCTTTTCTTGCGTCGCTTTCCCGAGTTTGTCATATAAACCCATCGTTTTTCGTACTTCTTCGCTTACTAATGGTTTTCCTAAAGCTGTTCTATCTCGAGTTCCTATAATTAAGAGTGTCGGATTCTTGATGTTTTTAAACTCATAAACCACCGGCTGTGTAAAGATCATATCGTAGGTTAATGCCGCATTCCAAGCTATGGTTTCATAGTCGGGGCTTAAGGTCCATCCGGCTAATAAATTAACCCATTCGTCATATTCGGGTTTCCATTTTCCGTCGTAATAACTACTTTTTTGGTACGATTTAATTTTTTCGTAGTCCTTTTTCAATTCATTTTTATACCACCAATCTATAGTTTGGTATGGAACTTTTAATTTCCAATCTTCTAAGCCAATTGGGTTTTCTAAAATTAACTTTTCAGTTATTTCAGGGTACATTAAAGCAAATCGAGTGGCTAGCATGCCTCCCATAGAATGCCCTAAAACTGCTGTTTTTGAAACCTTTAAGGTATCTAAAAGTTGTTTCGTGTTTTCTGCTAACTGCTGAAATGTATATTGAAAATGTGCTGGTTTAGAAGATTTACCAAACCCAATTTGATCCGGCATAATAACCCGAAATCCTTCTTTTAAAAGTGCTTGAGCGGTGGTTTCCCAATAGGCGCTATTGAAGTTTTTTCCGTGGAATAAAAGAATGTTTTTACCATTGTAATTAGCTGGGGTAACATCCATATAACCCATTTTTAATTCTTGCTGCTGAATGTTAAGGGTAATATAATCAACTTCAAAAGGATATTCATAATTACTCAGCACAACATCTAGTTGCTTTATATCGTCTTTTTGAGCATACGAACTAAAACATATAAATAAGGTGAGGATGGCTACTTTAAATTTCATACGTGTGTTTTAAATTAAATCTATCTAAAGTTATGAAAGGTAGCCGTAACAATGAAAGTTTTAAGTAGACCTTAAGATAATTTAGGTTATAAAAATAAAAACCCCCACAATAGCTGTGAGGGTTTTCTATATTCTAATAGCGCTTTAGCAAGGTCTAATATCTAGCAGCGAAGCGATCTAATATTAATAACGGTAGTACTCAGGCTTAAATGGGCCTTCTACTTCTACACCAATATATTTAGCTTGTTCTTCGCTTAAATCGGTTAACTCTACGCCAATTTTTTCTAAGTGCAACTTAGCTACTTTTTCATCTAAATGCTTCGGTAACATATACACTTTGTTTTCGTATTGATCTGTGTTTTTCCACAATTCAATCTGTGCTAATGTTTGGTTTGTAAACGAGTTACTCATCACAAAACTTGGGTGACCGGTAGCGCAGCCTAAGTTTACCAAACGACCTTCAGCTAATAAAATGATGTCTTTACCATCAATAGTATATTTATCTACTTGTGGCTTTATCTCTACGTGAGAGTTTCCGTGGTTTTCTTTTAACCAAGAAACAGCAATTTCATTATCAAAGTGACCAATGTTACAAACGATTGTTTTGTCTTTCATTGCTTCAAAGTGCTCCCCACGAACAATATCTTTATTTCCAGTAGTAGTAATTACAATATCTGCATTGCCAACAACAGTTTCCAATTTTTTCACCTCAAAACCGTCCATTGCAGCTTGTAACGCACAAATAGGATCAATTTCAGTAACAGTAACAATGGCTCCAGCTCCTTTAAAAGAAGCAGCGGTACCTTTACCTACATCACCATAACCACAAACAACCACACGTTTTCCAGCTAGCATAACATCGGTAGCACGACGAATCGCATCTACAGCACTTTCACGACATCCATATTTGTTGTCAAACTTACTTTTAGTAACACTATCGTTTACGTTAATTGCGGGCATAACAAGCGTTCCGTTTTTCATACGCTCGTATAGACGGTGCACACCAGTCGTTGTTTCTTCAGAAAGGCCTTTAATACCAGAAGCTAGTTCAGGGTATTTGTTAAAAACCATATTGGTTAAATCACCACCATCATCCAAAATCATATTTAATGGCTTGCGATCTTCCCCAAAGAAAAGCGTTTGTTCAATACACCAGTTAAATTCTTCTTCCGTCATTCCTTTCCATGCGTACACTGGGATTCCAGCATCAGCAATGGCTGCAGCAGCTTGATCTTGTGTAGAAAAAATATTACAAGAGCTCCAAGTTACTTCAGCACCTAATTCAATTAATGTCTCAATCAACACCGCAGTTTGTATGGTCATGTGCAAACATCCGGCGATACGGGCACCTTTTAACGGCTGCTCGTTTTTGTATTCTTCACGTAACGACATCAAACCTGGCATTTCTGCTTCCGCTAGTTCAATTTCTTTACGTCCCCAATCTGCTAGGGAAATATCTTTTACTTTATACGCCGTGTACGGCACTGTTTTCGTTGACATATTCTTATCTTTGGATTAACAATCTTTTTTTCTGCTAACTGATATTGCTCAGTTTTCAGGTTGCAAAAATACATAATATCTAGTAAACGTTTATGCCACTTTACAAAACTATAACAGTAAATAAAACGACTAAGGTCTTGATTTGGAAGATAGAGGAATCCTACGAATTTCTTTCCGATGGAATCTCACTCACCAATCATTGTCGAAAGCGGGTAGATAGTATGAAAAGCGACCTACACCGTCGCGGATTTATGAGCGTTCGTCATTTACTGGCAGCAGCTGGTTATACCGATCACGATCTGTATTACGATGATAAAGGCAAGCCGCATTTAACGGATGACAAACATATCTCGATTACCCATTCTTTTATTTTTTCGGCGATTATAATCAGTGATCAAGAAGTGGGGATTGATATTGAAAAACAACGTCAAAAAATCTTAAAAATTGCCCATAAATTTACTCCGATTGAAGAATATAGAACCCTAGCTAACGATGATGCCGTAATGCGAAAATTGACGATGGTTTGGGGGGCAAAAGAATCATTGTACAAGAGTTTTGCCCGAAAAGGTGTAAGCTTTTTAGAACACGTATATGTAGAAGATTTTCGCTTGGACGATTTGCAATCTACCGCCGAGGTTTCTTTTGAAGATAAAGAAGAAACGTATAAGGTTTGGTTTTTAGAGTTTGAAGGATTTACCTGTGCCTATGCGTTAATTTCCGAAAAAGTCAGGTAATGATCCACAGTCATTACGAACGAATCTTAAAAGCTATTTCCGAAGAAAGGAAAAGTCTTGCCATTTTAATAGATCCTGATAAATTTTCAACGTCTGAAACTGCCTCTTTTCTTCAACAACTTCCAAGGGAAACCACACATTTATTTGTAGGTGGCAGTACCGATGCTAATGGCCATACCGAAGCTACTGTAAAAACTTTAAAAAATCATTCTCAGTTGCCTGTAATCTTGTTTCCAGGTGACCATACACAAATCACCAAGTTTGCCGATGCCATTTTATTTTTGTCTTTGTTATCGGGTCGCAATCCGGAGTATTTAGTAGGCCAACAATTAAAAGCAGTTGAAAAACTAAAAGAATCCAAGATTGAAGTAATTCCTACCGGTTATATTTTGGTGGACGGCGGGACCGAATCTGCCGTAGCACGGGTGAGCAATACAAAACCACTTTCTCAAAATGATATTTCAAAAATAGTGCATACTGCAATTGCCGGTGAATTTATGGGCGCAAAATTAATTTATTTAGAAGCTGGAAGCGGAGCAATTAATCCGGTAAAATCAATTATTATTTCCGAGGTAAAAAAAGCCGTCAACATTCCTCTTATTGTAGGCGGCGGCATTAAAACTGAAACTCAAAAACAAGCTGCTTATATTGCCGGAGCTGATTTGGTGGTAATGGGTACTGCTTTTGAAAAATAATGTAGCTTATTCCTTTGTGTTAATCCATCGTGTAACGATATCTTCAATCTCACTGTCTTCCCGTAATTGAATAATCTGTAAATCTACTTGCCTTCGTAAAGGACTGTTCAGCGGAAATATAAAACCATAATGTTGCGGTTGAATGTTTCGTTTCGTTAGTTCAAAATTCTTCTTCTCTTTGTTGCTAAAAACATATTCCAACGGAACCACATCGTATAAAACAGCATCTACTTTTTCTTCGAGAAGTAAATTATACGCTTCATTTACATTTTTTACTGGGACGGGCGTTCCGCCTACATTTCGTATTTGATTAAGCACTTTATCGTAGCTCGGAGTAGCAATTCGTTTACCTTCTAGTTGTCCCAGTGATTTTATGGTTTTTTCTTGTTGGCTACTCACGGTTAAAGTAGTGGCAATCCCTGCTACGAAAGAAGTTGCCATAATTAACGAAATAATCATCCAGGCACCCATTAAAAATCGTCCTGGCGTTGTTTTAGGAGCATAATCACCATACCCAACAGTAGTCATGGTTACAATCGCTAACCAAATTCCACTACCAATTCCTTTTACAGGATGTTTGCTGTATTCATCAGGAAATTTCCGTCCTTCCAATAACCAAAACAACGTGCCGACAATAGTAAGTATGATCAATAATAGAACGACTGCATACAGAAAAGTGGGAGAGAAAAATGGTTTTAAATGATCCCAAAAAGTAAGTTCCAAAACCGGAGCTAAAATAGCGAGTTCGGTATCGTAAAATGGATGCGAAAAACTAACCGTTTCTGCCCGTAATGAGTTAATGGTTATGGGGCCAACGAGCAAATCTATGTCACCGTTGGTCGTGGCTTGCATCCCCTCTTCTACGGAAGCATATTTTTTATAAGTATACTGTCTATCAATATTAAAAGCGATTTCCCGCCATAAATCTGGGATAATACCTTCTGGTTTTTCATTGTTGATGTAGAAAGGAGCAGAGCCAGCGATACCAACCTTTAATGAAGTAGTGTCCTGCTCTGTTTGCCCTAAAACTGAAAAACTAATGGCAAAAAGTAAAAAATAGATGGCTTTTTTAATCATAAAAATGAATTGGGTTTATAATGCTACCTTAAGGTGTGCCGTAAAATATAGCGTATTTTTGTCAAAAACAATAATAGGATTCTTTTTTAGTACTGAATGAGCGGAATTTACCTACATATCCCTTTTTGCAAACAGGCTTGTCATTATTGTGACTTTCATTTCTCGACTTCCATTAAGAAAAAAGGAGCGATGGTCGATGCATTGTGTGAAGAATTAATCCTTCGGAAAGAAGAAGTAACTGAAACCGTACAAACCATTTATTTTGGAGGTGGAACACCGTCGTTGCTAACTTCAGAAGAATTAGAACAAATTTTTAAAACGATTTTCAATAATTTTACTGTAGCTCCCGATGCTGAAATTACCCTTGAAGCCAATCCAGACGATTTAACAAAAGACCGAATTGAAGTATTAGCAAACAGTTCCATTAACCGGTTAAGCATTGGCGTTCAATCTTTTTTTGAATCAGATTTAACCTTAATGAACCGGGCTCACAATGAAAAAGAGGCCTTTTTGTGTATTGAAGAAGCCAAAAAACATTTCGACAACATAAGTATCGACCTAATTTACGGTATTCCGGGAATGACCAACGAACGGTGGAAACAGAACTTGCATACCGCCATCTCATTGGATATTCCACATTTGTCGTGTTACGCTTTAACGGTAGAACCAAGAACCGCCTTAAAAAAATTCATAGAAAAAGGAATCGTCCCGCCCGTTGAAGATGCCGTTGCGGAAACCCATTACAAAACGTTACTTAAAGAAACTGAAACCGCCGGATTTGAAAATTATGAATTCTCAAATTTTGGAAAACCTGGGTATCATTCCCGAAACAATACGGCCTATTGGCAAGGAAAACCGTATTTGGGTATTGGCCCTTCGGCACACGGTTTTGATGGTAAAATCCGTAGTTGGAATGTTGCCAACAACACAAAATATATACAGGCAATTACCGCAGGAGAACTTCCGCAAGAGCAGGAAACGCTATCTGTAAAAGATCGTTACAACGAATTTATTATGACTGGTTTGCGAACCAAATGGGGTGTTTCCTTTGAAAAATTAGAAGATTCCTTCGGAAAAAAATATAAAACATACGCTTTGGAGCAGGCGACTCAGCATTTACAGAAGAATTTGCTATTTATAGAAGATAATGCGCTTAAAGTTTCAAAAAAAGGGAAATTTTTAAGTGATGGCATCGCTTCCGATTTGTTTTTAACAGATTAATTTCATAATAGAATCGTATATTACATTTTTAAAAACCAAGCATTTGCGAGCTACTTTTAACATAGACGGAGTTTTAAAAACAGTCGATCTTTCTAAGCCTTTAGATCTTTCGATTCCGCTACGGGCTTCAGAAAAAAACCCAGAAGCATGGTATTTACAGCCGCCTACAATTAAACCAGTTAAAATGGATAATTGGGTGGCAAAGGTTAGCGAAGGCGCTTCGGTAAATTTTAATAACGTTGCTTTTAATCCGCATGCCCACGGAACGCATACGGAATGTGTGGGGCATATTTCAGAAGAATTTCATTCGGTAAACGAAGCCTTGAAAATGTTCTTTTTTTCGGCGGAAGTAATTTCCCTGGTTCCTGAAAAAATAGGGGAAGATGAAATAATTCCGGCTTGCGAAATAAAATCGGCTTTGGAAAACAAAAACCCAGAAGCGGTTATTATTAGAACCTTGCCGAATACTTCAGAAAAAAAAGAAAGACACTGGTCAAATACCAATTGGCCATATTTACACCAAGAGGCTGCGTTGTTGTTGTGTGAAAAGGGAGTGAAGCATCTGTTGATAGACTTGCCTTCAGTAGATAAAGAAAAAGACGAGGGAAAACTGCTAGCACACAAAGCATTTTGGAATTATCCCGAAAAGCCAAGATACCAAGCAACCATAACCGAATTTATTTATGTGCCCAACAAAGTAAAAGACGGTAGTTATTTGCTAAACCTTCAAATAGCTTCATTTCATAACGATGCGTCACCTAGTAAACCGGTTTTGTATACTTTTATTTAGATGAAAACAACTTTAAAAATTGAGGAATTTGCCCAATTTATGTTTGGGATTTTCTTGTTCTCGCAATTGGAATTTTTGTGGTGGTTTTTTCCGGCCTTATTGCTATTGCCCGATATTGGTATGATAGGCTATGCGATTAACACCAAAATAGGAGCGATAACGTATAATTTATTTCATCATAAAGCAATCGCAATCCTATTAATTGTAGTGGGAATGCTTTATTTTGGCGAAATTTGTACCTTAATAGGTGTTATTCTGTTTTCCCATTCAGCAATGGATCGGATTTTTGGGTATGGCTTAAAATATCTAGACAGTTTTAAAAACACACATTTAGGAAGCGTAGGAAACAATTAATATGGAACTACTTTTTATAGGTCTGGCCATTGGGGCTGTGGTGGCGTACTTTATTTTTTCATGGTTTGTGGGTTCTCGAAAAAAAGAGAAAGTACATTCGCAATCTGTGGTATTGATGGAGCGCATTCGCAGTGTCTGTAAATTTATTACGGTGGAAGGCGATTTTTCTGAAATTTACCATTACGAAAGCGTAAAGGATAAATGGCTCAACGTGATTTTAGGAAAGAAAAAAGCGCTTATTTTAATTGAAGCAAAAGCTCATGTAGGTTTCGACCTTACTAAGATAAACATGAACGCCGACACCAAAAATAAAACCATCACCCTTACCAATTTTCCGCAACCGGAATTGATGACCATCGAAACCGATTTTAAATATTACGATAAACGCGAAGGCTGGGCCAACCCGTTTACGTCATCCGATTTAACTGATATTAACCGCGAAGCCAAACAGCACATTATCGATAAAGTGCCAAGTAGCGGCTTGTTGCTGGAAGCTTCCAATCAAGCGATGGAAACCATAAAACTAATGGAGAAACTAGTAGAAACCATCAATTGGAAGCTGGATTATTCGGCTTTGGAAACGGACCGAACGGCGCAAGAAAAAATTTCAGAAAGAAATGAAAAGTAACATTATGGAAAAATATTTCATCCTACTATTAATAAGTTTACTGTCTTTATCAAAAGGGTATTCACAGGAAAAAAACTTTATTGATCAGCCTTATGTAGAGACCAGTGCTAAAATTGATACTTTGGTTGTTCCTGATCGGATATTTTTAAACATTTTGATTGCTGAAGAAGATACAAAAGGAAGAACTTCTGTAGAAGAATTAGAAAACAGAATGGCGGCTAAATTAAAAATGTTAGGTGTTGATATTGATAAACAACTTTACTTGTCGGATGTTTCCAGTAATTTCAAAAAATATTTTCTTCGAAAAAAGGAGGTACTCAAAAATAAATTTTACACGTTAATAGTTTATGATGCTTTGACAGCAGGAAAAGTAATTCAGGAAATGGAGAGTATTAACATAGCCAATGTTCTTCTGGAAAAGACAGAATATTCTAAAATGGATCAGTTAAAATTAGAATTGAAATCAAAAGCAATAAAAAAGGCTAAAATAAATGCTGAATCTATGGTAAAACCCTTAAACCAAAAAGTAGGTTCCGCTATATATATTTCAGATTCAGCGGATATAGCAAATCAATTACAAGGAAGAGTTGCGGGCGTTCAGATTAGAGGAATGAGCAGTTTAAAAAAGAAGAGTCCTTTGGATATTGAATTTGAAAAAATTAAAGTGGAAAGTCAAGTCTATGCTAGATTTATTATCGAATAAAAGTATTATTCTGTCTCTTATACACATCTGACGCTGCCGACGACTCCTTACG
>CAJXPE010000056.1 GCA_913057965.1 uncultured Marixanthomonas sp.
ACGAGATGTAGAGAGGTCTCGTGGGCTCGGAGATGTGTATAAGAGACAGTCCTAATAGGGCACAAAATTTGATTATCTTTAACCAAAATATTTTTTATATGTTTCAAAAGTTTCTATTTGGCCTTTTATTAGCCTGTACTCCATCTATTCTTTTTTGTCAAGTAGGTGAAATACCGGCTCCAAATTATATTAAAACCATCCAGTTTAAAGGCACCACCGCACAAAGCGAATTACCTATGATTCGTTTGGGTGAGCAACTTCAACTCTCTTTTGATGCCCTCAATGGTGAGGAAGAAGATTTCTACTACACCATAACCCACCATAATTTTGATTGGACTGAAAGCGACCTTTCAAAAAGCGAATATCTAGATGGTTTTGATGACGTTCGCATTGAAACGTACGAGAATTCACTAAATACGCTACAAATTTTTTCACATTATACTTTATCCATACCAAATAGAGAAACCCGTAGGATTACTAAAAGCGGAAATTACCTGCTTACCATTTTTGACAGTGATAGCAATCCCATTTTCTCACGGAAGTTTATGGTTGTTGAAGAAATCGCTGGCGTGAGTGTAGAAATTAAACGTTCGCGCGACTTAAAATATATTGAAGAAAAACAAACTGTCCAGTTTACCATCAACTCCCCTTCACTACTACTTATAAACCCAAAACAAACCGTGCACACCGTGGTAATGCAAAACAGTAATTTAAAAACGGCCATTACAAACTTGAAACCACAATACACCATTGGCAACGAATTGATCTATAAATACGATAAAGAAGCTTCCTTTTGGGGTGGAAATGAATTTTTGGCGTTTGACAATAAAGATGTTCGTGCGGCCGGAAACAGCATTAGCCGCATAAGCGTGAGCGATGTGTACGAAAATTTCTTGTTTACGGATATTGGCCGATTTGACCGCCCATACACATATAACCCAGACATTAATGGAAATTTTGTAGTACGGAACATAAGTGCCAACAACCAAGATATTGAAGCGGAATATGTAAGATTGCATTTTAACCTTCAGTATTTTGAAGATATTGGCGACAAAGAAATCCATCTCTACGGAAATTTTAATAATTGGACAATAGATGGCTCCACGTATATGAAATATGACCCACAGAGTGATACCTACCGAAACTCTCGTCTATTTAAGCAAGGGTTTTACAACTATAAATATGTAGTGGTAAATCGAGATGGCACTATTGAGCCCGGTGCTGTAAGCGGAAACTTCTGGCAAACAGAAAATGATTACACTGTTTTAGTTTATTTTAGAGACCTTGGCGCGCGTTACGATCGTATTATTGGAATGGGCAGAGGCAACTCAACCAATATTAGCAATAATTAAACAACTTTTATCTTTACGGTATGAGTAAACACAAACCGGTACCTTCCAACAGCCGTAAAGCTCGTAAATACCGAGGGACAGAATGTTTAAATTGTGGGCAACCATTAGACCTAAGCGACATTTATTGCCCGTATTGCTCACAATTAAATAGTACTAAACAGCTTTCTTTCAGTGATTTTTTTGCTGAATTCATCAATAGCATCGTCAGTTTTGATTCCCGGTTACGCTACACCATAAAAGACCTTTTATTTAAACCCGGTATTATAACCCGAAATTATGTAAAAGGACAACGGTTAAAATATGCAAATCCCTTTCGCTTTTTTCTTAGTGTTTCCATCATTTATTTTATTTTACAGGGATTTATTGGGTTTATACTTCCGGAGGAAGATTCAATATTCAACGATAATGTAGAAGAACAAGTTGAAGAAGAAGACTTTTATGGCAAATTTATATCTATAAACGACAAAATAAAAGAAGCATCGGCAAAGGCAAAGATAACAGAAGACTCTATTGCTCAAAACAAAGACAGTCTATTACCAGATAAAGACCTAAAGCAAACCACTTATTTTTCGGAAGAAAGTTTAGACTCTTTAAGTTGGTTAGAAAGCAGTACCGAACGCTTTAAAATGTACAGGGATTTTTACGAAACCCATACCATTAAAAAAGCAAGTATTGCTCTAGACAGTCTTAACCATAAAAACACATTATACAATAGGTGGCTATACAACAAAAATGAATCTATAGAACGAATTAGCAACAACCCCAAGGGGTTTTTAGATTATTTACTCAGGAAGATTCCATTTTTTATTTTCTTTTTTACCCCAATTTATGCTTTGTTTTTCTGGCTTATCTATTCGAAGAAAAAACATAACTATATAGACCATACAGTCTTTATATTTCATGTTTTTAGTTTTTTGTTTTTAGCATTGATAGTTTGTCTACTTCCAGATACTATTTTAGGAACTGACCTTTTTCGAAGTATTCTCATTTCATTAATCGGCCCTTTTTACTTTTACAAAGCGCTTCGAAATTTTTATAAGCAAAGCCGTTTTATAACTATTGTAAAATTTGTACTTTTAAATTTCGTTTTCTGGATTGGTGCAACTTTTGCCGCCTTGCTTTTCTTTGCTGCAACAGCTGCCATTTATTAAAATTATGGTCGAACAAATAACAAAGGGTATTAAAATTTCGGTTACTACAAGGTTTGAAGGAACTTTGATTAACAGGCAAAGAGAGTGTTATACTTTTTCATACACCATTACCATAGAAAACCAAAGTGAGAACACAGTACAGCTCTTAACACGTTATTGGAAAATAAAAGATGCTTTAAAAGCTCCCGAAATAGTTAAAGGCGAAGGTGTAATTGGCGTGAAACCCGTACTACCTCCTGGAGAAAAACACACATATAGCAGTGGCTGCTTGCTTCAATCGCCTATTGGTTCTATGGAAGGATATTACACCTTAATAAATTTGGATACTAAAACTAGATTTAGGGTCCCCATTCCTTCTTTCAAATTACACGCGGCTTTTGCATTAAACTAACTTTAAAAAGTTTCTGTCACTACCTTTTCTTCTTCCTGAAGATCTTCGTACCGCATGGCTACTATTTCATTTTTTACAACTTGAGTGATACTTTTGGTTTTCACAAAACCGCGATCCATAATAACATCTACATCCAAGTTTCCCTCTCCAGCCGTTTTATGAAACTGGAGTAAATCTGCAGCGGTGGGTTTCAAATTTTCAAATAAGAACGTTGAAAACCATTTCTCTCTTTTTTCTTTCATTTCTTTAGTATACAATAAAGAGGAAGACCAGATTTGCGGTGCCAACGGTTTTTCAGTAAAGTGAATTTTAGTTTCATCCCAAACTAGTTCAAATATTCGTAGATGATTAGACCAGTCTACCAGAATAAGCGTAAAGGGCTCAATGCCTTTAAAGTTATAATTCCTTATTTCTGAAACAGCATCATCTGATGTTAGCAAATCTTTTACTATGATACCACGGCTCATTTTATACGCATCTTTTCGCTCGTGCGCTGTAAAGCCGCCATTCAGTAGGCAAATAAGACGTTTCTTATCGCTTAGCCCTATCCAGGTTCCACCAGCTAATTCGTCTTTTGGATATAGTAAGTTGGTGTTTTTTTCTTTGTATATTTTTGGCGGAAGGGTATTTCGACCAGGTGCTTCATCTCGATTGGAAGTCAAAATAAAACCATCATTAGCGGTTGGAATAAAAGTGAGCGTACACATATTTTATAGCAGTCTATAATTCTTTCTGAAAATTACAAAAAACACAACGCAATCTGTGATATCTACTCGTAAAGTTTCTCTTTAAAATACGAGTCTTGTCAGCTTCTATAAACGAATAACTTAACAACCCCATAACACAAATTCTCCAACCTAAATTTGTACCTTTGCAGCCTTATAATAAGTACGAACCGATAAAAAAATTAATAGACCTATGGGAAAAGGATTTTTTGAAGTACCGGTAGCCGAAAACGAGCCAATCTTGAGCTACGCTCCCGGAACTCCTGAACGAGACGAAGTTTTAAAAGCCTACAAAGAAATGTACAACAGCACTATCGACGTGCCTCTTTACATAAATGGTAAACATATAGAAACTGGAGATACTGCTACTATGGCGCCTCCGCACGATCACAAACACGCTTTAGGAGTATATCATAAAGCTGAAAAAAAGCATATTGAAGACGCCATTGAAGGAGCTCTTGAAGCTAGAAAAAAATGGGCTACCATGCCATGGGAAAACCGTGCTGCCATTTTTCTTCGCGCTGCCGAATTAATTGCTGGGCCATACCGAGCAAAAATTAATGCTGCCACTATGTTGGGGCAGTCTAAAAATATTTTTCAAGCTGAAATTGATTCGGCTTGTGAATTGATTGACTTTTTACGTTTCAACGTTCAGTCAATGATTGAAATCTACAAAGAGCAACCAGAATCTACATCTGCTGCGTGGAACAGATTAGAATACCGACCATTAGAAGGATTTGTATATGCAATTACACCTTTTAACTTTACGGCAATCGCCGGAAACCTTCCGTCTAGTGCTGCGTTAATGGGGAACGTTGCAATTTGGAAACCAAGTGACAGCCAAGTATACTCAGCAAAAGTAGTACTGGATGTGTTTAAAGAAGCGGGTGTACCAGACGGTGTTATTAATATGGTAATGGGTGATCCAGAAATGATTACTGATACTATTTTAGCAAGTCCAGACTTTAGCGGATTGCACTTTACAGGTTCTACTACGGTATTTAAAAATATTTGGCAACAAATAGGAAACAACATACACAATTACAAAACATACCCTCGTATTGTTGGGGAGACAGGTGGAAAAGATTTTATCATCGCACACAAAACTTCAAACGCTAAGCAAGTAGCAACCGCTATTTCAAGAGGTGCTTTTGAATTTCAAGGTCAAAAATGTAGTGCCGCTAGTCGTTGCTATATTCCTAAAAGTATTTGGAATGATGTGAAGAAATATGTTCAGGAAGATTTAAAATCCTTTAAAATGGGAACCCCTGAAAACATGGACAACTTTATTAATGCAGTGATTCACGAAGGTTCTTTTGATAAATTGGCAAGTTATATTGACCAAGCTAAAAAAGATGATAATGCAGAGATCGTTGCTGGTGGTGAGTATGATAAAAGCGAAGGATATTTCATTCAGCCTACAGTAATTAAAACTGAAGACCCTAAGTATACAACTATGTGTACTGAGCTTTTCGGCCCGGTAGTAACTATTTATGTTTATGAAGATGATAAATGGGAAGAAACGCTTCATTTAGTTGACGAAACGAGCGATTACGCATTAACAGGAGCCGTTTTCAGTGAAGACCGTTACGCATTGCAACAAGGCGTTGATATTCTTGAAAATGCAGCTGGTAATTTCTACTTAAACGATAAGCCAACAGGTGCTGTTGTAGGACAACAACCATTTGGCGGTGCTAGAGCGAGTGGAACAAACGATAAAGCAGGAAGTAAATTAAACCTATACCGATGGATTTCTCCTCGTATGGTGAAAGAAACATTTGTTTCACCAACAGATTACAGATACCCATTTTTAGGTGAAGATTAATCATTTAAATTGATTCAATACAAAAAAGCCCCTGATTTAGGGGCTTTTTTTATACTTTATTAAATATTTTTAAACCTCTTTACTGTATCTTTTTACTATGAAATATTCCATTGCAAATGAACGCGTAGTTTTTAACGATCATTATAAAATGTTAAAAGCTGAAACCACCTATGATAGTTTTAAAAGTGACGTTATTAAAACAGAACGGCTAGCTTTTCACAGAGGGGACTCCGTTGCTATTGTGCTTTATGAAAGTAATACGGATAGCATTTTATTAACCAATCAATTTAGATATCCTACCACGCAACACAATGAAGGTTGGATATTAGAAATTCCCGCAGGTTCCTTAGAGAAAGACGAAAACCCATCAAAATGCATGGAGCGTGAAGTGATGGAAGAATTAGGCTATCAAATTAAAAAACCACAGCTTATTTCACAATTTTACACATCGCCTGGAGGTTCTACAGAGCAGCTCTCGCTGTTTTATGCTGAAGTTTCTTCAGAAGATAAAATTAATACGGGTGGCGGTGTTGAAAGCGAAGATGAAGACATCCAATTAGTAAAGGTTCCCGTTGCCGAAATAGGCGTCTATCTGTCAGAAAAAATCAAGGATGCTAAGACCATCATTGGTTTACAGTGGTTTCTATTTCAAAAAATGAATGAAATTAAACGGTAGCTTTTTCTAAAAAACTATCCTTTAAACTTTAACGGCAAGTGCACCACACTCTTCGTTTCAAAAAAATCTTCTTCAAAATAATCGGGCAGATTATAAATAGTCGCTTTGGGATATTTAGCCAATTCTTCGGTAAGATCGCCTCCTTTTAAATAGAGAATGCCGTTTTTAAGTTCGTGTTTGCTCTTTTTGGCTACTCTACCCTTTACCCAACGCACAAAGGTTTCCATTTGAGCGACCGCTCGACTTACTATAAAATCGTATTGACCGTTTATGTTTTCAGCTCGATCGTTCGTGATTTTTACGTTTTTTAAACCCAGTCCTTCTGTAACCTCTTCAACCACTTTAATTTTCTTCCCAATACTGTCCACTAGATGAAATTGGGTTTCAGGAAATAAAATTGCCAATGGAATTCCGGGAAACCCTCCACCAGTACCAATATCTAAAACCTGCGCTCCAGCTTTAAAACCTTGAACTTTTGCAATCCCCAAAGAATGTAACACATGGCGCAAATACAATTCATCAATATCCTTGCGGGACACCACATTTATTTTAAGGTTCCAATCGTGATAAAGCGCTTCAAGCTTGGTAAATTGATCTCGCTGATTTTCAGAAAGATGCGGAAAATACTTTAAAATTAAGTCCATACAAGTAATCTATAGTACAAAAGTATGCTTTATGAACAAATTTTCCATGGTTGTGGCAGGGTATTTGATTTAAGATATGTATTTTTAGCCATTAATTTCTTCAGAAGAAATTCTGTACAAACACAAATCAAGTGAACACCCCTCATATTAAATTTTCGCGCGTAGATTCAGCTAAATTTTTTAGAACATTGAACAAACGCGTAAACTCATATTTTAAAGACAACGAAATACAACGTACTGGTAATTGGAAATTACACCTTAAAACCGTGGTTATGTTTTCGCTTTACCTTACCCCCTACTTTTTATTGTTAACATTAGATTTTCCTACTTGGGCACAAATTCTTTTCACCATCATTATGGGTGTAGGAATGGCCGGTGTAGGGATGAACGTAATGCACGATGCCAATCACGGCTCGTATTCTTCAAAAAAATGGATCAATAAAATTATGGGTGGCAGCATGTATATTTTAGCTGGAAATGTTTATAACTGGCAAGTACAGCACAATGTATTACACCATACCTATACCAATATTCACGGTCATGATGAAGATATGGAAGCTGGTCGAATTATCCGCTTTTCGAAACATGCCAAATGGCGTCGTTTTCATAAATTTCAACAATATTACAGTGTTTTTCTATACGGACTGCTCACATTCAACTGGGCATTAACGACCGACTTTAAACAAACCAAACGGTATTTATCTAAAAAACTGTCGTACGGAAAACTGCCAAAACCCATTACACAATGGAGCATGTTAATTGTAACCAAATTAATCTATATGGGAGTTTGGGTTGCAATTCCAATTTTGTTTTTTAACATCGCTTGGTGGAAAATTCTTATTGGTTTTTTTATCATGCATTACGTAGCTGGATTAATATTAAGCATCGTATTTCAACTGGCTCATATCGTGGAAGACACCGATATGCCATTGCCTGATGAAACGGGTAGTATGAAAAATACCTGGGCAATTCATCAATTATTTACCACCGTTAATTTTTCTACTAAAAACAAAATAGTAAATTGGTTTACGGGAGGTTTAAATCATCAAGTGGAACATCATATTTTTCCAAATATTAGTCATGTACATTACTCAAAAATTTCAGAAATTGTACGTGAAACTGCCTTGGAATTCAACCTTCCATACAACGAATACAAAACAACAAGAGGTGCCATTATTGCACACTTTAAATATTTAAAACAAATGGGGCTTAAGCCCTCAATACCTGCATAATCTACTTATATGAAGCAACAACTTTCGGACCGCGTTAACAAAATGGCCACATCTGCCACACTAGCCATGGCAGCAAAAGCAAGGGAACTTCGAGAAGAAGGAAAAGACATTATCGGACTAAGTCTGGGTGAACCAGATTTTACCGTTCCAGAGTTTGTAAAAGAAGCTGCTATAAGAGCTATTGAAGAAAATTATCACGCATACACCCCAGTTGATGGCTACGGAGAATTGAAGCAAGCCATTATTAAAAAATTTAAAAGAGACAATAAACTCGAGTACAAGCCGTCTCAAATTGTGGTTTCCACAGGAGCTAAGCAATCACTTGCCAATTTAGCGCAGGTTTTACTAAATGAAGGAGACGAAGTATTACTACCAGCACCGTATTGGGTAAGCTACAGTGATATTGCAAAAGTAGCCGAAGGTGTTCCCGTTGAAATAAAAACGACTATCGATAGTGACTTTAAAGTTACACCCGAAGCATTAGAAGCCGCCATTACTCCAAAGACTAAAATGATTATGTACAGCTCCCCTTGTAATCCAAGTGGATCTGTGTACAGCAAATCTGAGTTGCGCGCCTTAGCCGACGTGTTAGTAAAATATCCTAATATTATCGTGGTTAGCGATGAAATATATGAGCACATCAACTTCACCAATGAACATGCTTCTATGGCGCAGTTTGATGACATGTACGATCGCACCGTCACTGTAAATGGTGTTTCAAAAGCGTACGCAATGACTGGGTGGAGAATAGGTTTTATTGGTGCTCCTGAATGGATTGCCAAAGCCTGTACCAAAATGCAAGGTCAAGTAACTAGCGGAACTAATTGTATTGCTCAGCGCGCCACAATTACTGCTTTGGAAGAATCTCCAAGTAAGATTCAATATATGGTAGAAGCGTTTAAAGGGCGCAGGAAATTGATTTTAGACCTGCTTTCTGAAATTCCAGGGATAAAAACGAACGAGCCAGAAGGAGCGTTTTATGTGTTTCCTGATATTTCAAGTTTCTTCGGAAAAACGATAAAAGGCACTAAAATAAATACAGCTACCGATTTTTCATTGTTTCTATTGCAAGAAGCACTAGTTGCAACCGTTACAGGTGAAGCTTTTGGCGACCCCAATTGTATTCGACTTTCCTATGCTGCTTCCGAAGCAGATATTAAAGAAGCTATGAAACGGATTAAAAAAGCGCTTTCAGAATAAACATTCAAAAACATAATTAATGGCAACCATACTTTTACTTGGAAGTGGCGAATTAGGAAAAGAATTCACCATCGCCGCACAACGTATAGGACAAACCATTGTTGCTGTAGATAGCTACGAAAATGCGCCTGCAATGCAAGTTGCAGACACGTTTGAGGTTATTAACATGTTGGACGGAGATGCTTTAGACACTATTGTTGAAAAACACAACCCCGATTATATCGTTCCAGAAATTGAAGCCATTCGCACCGAACGGTTTTATGAATATGAAAAGCAGGGTTATACTGTTGTTCCTTCAGCAAAAGCCGCCAATTATACGATGAACCGAAAGGCCATTCGTGATCTGGCATCAAAAGAACTAGGCATTAAAACAGCCGAATATCGGTATGCAACTTCAGCAGAAAGTTTACAAAAAGCAGTTTCTGAAATTGGGATGCCGTGTGTGGTAAAACCATTAATGTCCTCTAGCGGAAAAGGACAAAGTACCATTAAAACCGAAGCTGACATCAAAAAAGCGTGGCAGTACTCACAAGAAGGCTCCCGTGGTGACGTAGCTGAAGTGATTGTAGAAGCTTTCGTTACTTTTATTTACGAAATAACCTTATTAACTGTAACACAAAAAAACGGCGAAACACTTTTTTGTCCACCAATAGGCCATCGACAAGAACGCGGTGATTATATGGAAAGCTGGCAACCTGCAGCTATGGATGATATCCATTTAAAAACTGCTCAGGATATGGCCGCCAAAGTAACTAAAGAACTTACTGGTTCAGGGATTTGGGGCGTCGAATTTTTTGTAGCAGACGATGGCGTTTATTTTTCTGAACTCTCTCCAAGACCGCACGACACAGGAATGGTAACCTTAGCCAATACTCAAAACTTTAACGAATTTGAATTACACTTACGTGCTGTATTAGGATTACCCATCCCTGAGATAACCCAAGAAAAAATAGGAGCCAGTGCTGTTATCTTAGCCCCAGGAAATTCAAAAAACCCAACTTTTGAAGGACTGGAAATTGTTTCAGCGGCTTCAAAATGTGATTTTAGGTTATTTGGAAAACACACTTCCCGTCCGTATAGACGAATGGGCGTTGTAGTTGCCTATGATTCTCTAGACAGCTCTGTTTCCGAAGTCACTAAAAAAGCTAGAAAATTAGCAGACGAAATTACCGTAAAACTTTAGTATTATCGGTTCCGCCAGAAAAAAGGCGTCAATAATATTAGAACCGTAAATAGCTCCAGTCGACCTATCAACATTAAGAAAGAAGCCCACCATTTGGCAGCACTTGGCAATGCGCCATAATTATTTACTGGTCCTAAATCCCCTAAAGCAGGTCCAACATTCCCTAACGTGGAAGCCGCTCCTCCTAAAGAAGTTTTAAAATCCAACCCTAGCCAAGAAAAAACCAATACCCCCATAATAAAGGAAAGCATGTACAAGATAAAAAAGCCTAATATATTATATACGATAGGCTGTTCAACTGCCTTGTTGTTATATCGTACCGGTAAAATAGCATTGGGATGTAAGGTGCGTTTAAATTCTAAAATACCATTTTTTATCATAATTAAATGCCGTACAATTTTCACACCACCGGCCGTTGAACCTGCAGAACCACCCAAAAACATAAGGCCAAAAAAGAACACGACGAGAAAAGGAGTCCATAATGTGTAATCTGCTGAAACAAAACCGGTTGTAGTAATGACCGTAAGCACTTGAAACATTCCATGCCTCAAAGCACTTTCAAATCGTCCCCATACCATAGGATGATTGATTGTAGAAGCCGAAATATCAGCTTTAAAATATATAAGAAGCGTTGCTATAACCGTAAAAGACAGAATAAAAAAGCAATACCATTTAAACTCATCATCTTTTAAAACTTTTGAAAATTTTGTTTTAAAAGCAAAGTAACTCAGTACAAAATTAGTACCGGCTAAAAACATAAAAACAATAATAATGTATTGAATTATAGGCTGGTTATTCCAATAAGCGACACTTGCATTTTTTGTTGAAAATCCACCCGTACTTAATGTGCTTAAGGAGTGATTTATAGCATCGAAAAAGCTCATTCCTGCCAATTTCAACAACAAGGTTTCGATAAGCGTGTACGCAACGTAAATAACCCATAAACGCTTAGCAGTATCGGTAATTCGTGGGTGTAATTTATCACCACCAGGACCTGGCGCTTCAGCAGAAAACAATTGCATCCCCCCTATTCCCAATAATGGAAGAATCGCGATTGCTAAAACAATAATCCCCATTCCCCCAATCCAATGTGTTATGCTACGCCAAAAAAGGACACCTTCTGGGATACTTTCAATATCGCTTAATATAGAAGCTCCCGTTGTGGTATAACCACTCATGGTTTCAAAAAAAGCATTAGTAATTCCTGGAATAGCACCAGTAAATAAGTACGGCAATGTTCCTGCTAAAGACATAGAGATCCAGCCAAAAGTTACAATAAGGTACCCTTCTCTTTTTTGAATTTCCTTGCGATGATTTCTTGTAACGAGCATCGTTGTACCGCCAATTGCGAGTGTGACAATACCTGCGTAAAATAGTTGTAATACAACGCCGTCTTTGTAAATAAAGCTAACTAAAGCGCACAAAAACATAAAACCAGCATTTACCGATAATAATAATCCTAGTAAATGAAGTATAATTTTTAAGTTTAACCTGGCAAATGATCGCATTACACAAAAAGTTTTTCAACCTTACCAATAGACTGTGGTAAGCAACAGATTACTATACGGTCACCATTTTTTATTTTGAAATCACCCAACGCAATCAGACCTTCATTATCCCGAATCACACCACCTATAATGGCCGATCTAGGCAAATCAATATCCTTGATTTTCTTATCGCACACTTTTGAAGAATTTGTTACGATAAATTCAAGTAATTCGGCATTCATGTTGTTCAGTTTGGTCATTGCCACAACTTCCCCTTTCCGAACATACCTAAATATATTGTTGGCTGCCAATAACTTTTTATTGATCAAAGTATCAATACCAATAGATTGCGACAACTGAAAGTAGTCCATGTTTTCAACAAGAGCAATTGTTTTTTTCACTCCTTTAGATTTTGCTACCAAGCAGGACATGATATTGGTCTCACTATTTCCGGTAACCGCAATAAAAGCATCCATTTCGTTGATAGATTCTTCTTGCAGCAAATCTACATTTCGACCATCGCCATTAATTACAAGACAACTTGGAATATCATCTGCAATTTCAAAAGCTTTATCTTTTTCACTTTCAATTAACTTAACACGGAAGCTGTTTTTACACAAATCCTTAGCTGTTTTATAACCAATTTTACTACCGCCGAGTATCATGACATTTTTAATTTCTTCCCGTACTTTCCCAGTAAGTTTAAATATCTCTTCAACTCCTTTTTCTGTAGTGGTAAAATACACTTGATCTCCTTCTTTAAACTGAGTATCCCCTCTAGGGATAAGTGTATATTGAGTACCAAAACGCTGTATGGCGAGTGGCACATATTTTAAATCTGGATATAAATCACCAACCTCTTTAACTGTCTTACCCAC
This sequence comes from uncultured Marixanthomonas sp., assembly GCA_913057965.1. Lineage (GTDB taxonomy): Bacteria > Bacteroidota > Bacteroidia > Flavobacteriales > Flavobacteriaceae > Marixanthomonas. Next base: position 12,745 of record CAJXPE010000056.1, read on the forward strand.
AAAAAGAGCAGTACGGGATAAGTTTAAACCTATCATGGTTAATGCACCCTCTTCAAACTCATAGGTGTCATTAAAAGCACTTTGGCTTAATAACAATGCAATTTCATTGGCAGCAAGTGATTCTGGCGAAATAAGCTCATCTATACCAAATCTGGTAAATCCAACCTCTTCCTTTTTCTCTATAAACTCGGTATTGGAAATTCGTGCTACCGTACGTTTAGCTCCTAACTGTTTTGCCAACACACAAACCGTAATATTGGTTGTTTCACTGGATGTTACAGCAATGACAAGATCTGTCGAAGCTATTTTTGAATCCTTTAAAACCGAAATAGATGTAGCATCTCCACGAACCACCCGAATATCCAGATGAGTATCTGCATAAGCCAATGATTCCTTATTGGTATCTATAAGTGTTATATCCTGAGATTCGAAGGATAGAAGTTTTGCTAAATGAAATCCCACTTCGCCGGCACCGGCAATAATAATCTTCATAAATGTCTTCTAAAATAAGTGCTGCAAAGTTATATAATTTTAAATTAGTTATGGGAAAGTATTTGTTAATCTCTTTTGCTGAAAGAGTTACTTGCAAATACTAAAAAAAACGTAGTTTTGCTTCCGCTATGAGCTCAGAAAAAAAAGTGACCCCTTATAAAGATTCCGCTGAAAACAAAAAGCAGCAGGTAGAAAAAATGTTCGATACCATTTCTGGTGAATATGACGGATTAAACCGTGTTATCTCATTAGGAACTGATATTAAATGGCGGAAAAAAGTGATTAAAATGGTTGCCAAAACCAGGCCAGATGCTATATTGGATATTGCAACGGGTACAGGCGACCTTGCTATACAATTTGCCCAAAACACACACGCTGCTAAAATTATTGGTTTAGATCTTTCAGAAGGGATGTTATCTGTCGCTCGAAAAAAGGTAAAAGGGACCGCTATTGAAAATACCGTTGACTTTGTAAAAGGAGATTCTGAAGCGTTGCCTTTTGAAGATAATTCATTTGATGCGATTACCGTTTCATTCGGAATCCGAAATTTTGAAAATCTTGAAAAAGGACTTTCTGAAATTTTACGGGTTTTGAAAAGTGGTGGTATTTTTGTTATTTTGGAAACTTCAGTACCTTCTAAATTCCCTTTTAAACAAGGCTATTCCATTTATGCAAAAGGAATTTTACCCGTTATCGGGAGTATCTTTTCAAAAGATAAAGTGGCCTACAAATATTTAAGCGAAAGTGCTTCGGTTTTTCCACATGGCGAAGCTCTCAACAATATTTTACGCAAAATTGGGTTTATAGAAGTGGAAAACAAACCACAAACTTTTGGCGTAGCCACCATTTATACAGCTACTAAATAATATGAAGAAACTATTTTTTGTACTTGCCATATTACTAATCGCAGAAAGCGCTCAAGCACAGCTTTTTAGCAAAGAGCGATTGACAAATCAAGAAACATTCGACCAACGATTTCTTACGTGGGGATACTTTTTAGGATTTAACAGCTATGATTTTAAATTCGATTACAAAAACGAAAATCCTAATAACAGAACCGATATTCTTGTAGAAGGAGATATAGGTTTTAATGTTGGTCTTGTAGGTGATATGCGTGTTAATGATTACGTAAATTTACGGTTAGAGCCTGGTCTTTACTACACGCAACGCAATCTGCGATTTCCGGGTTTTACAGAAGAAAAAGATATTCTACGCGAAGTAAAATCTACTTATATTCATGTACCACTGTTAGTAAAAATTTCTACTAAAAGATTAAATAACTTTAAGCCCTGTCTCTTATACACATCTGACGCTGCCGACGACTCCTTACGTGT
>CAJXPE010000057.1 GCA_913057965.1 uncultured Marixanthomonas sp.
ACGTAAGGAGTCGTCGGCAGCGTCAGATGTGTATAAGAGACAGATATAAAATTATACAAAAAATAAGTAAACAGGCTCCTGTTATATAGCTAGTCATCAAGTTATCAAAATAAGCATTAACAACAATAGCATTGACTACAGTAACTACCGAAAATAACACTGTACTATAAAAAATCCATTTTTTATAGGTTTTGCTCTGTACAAAACTCCTAAAAACATACAAGAAATAAAGGAAGAAGATAGTATTATAAACATTGTACATCACAACATTTCTATCCAACCAATAATAAACGTACTTCGCTGAAATTTCGTTTATTAGGTTATATAGCAGTATCCAAACAAAGTATTTTAAAACCGTATGCTTGTATTTGCCATAAAAAAGGACTGCCGTTAATGTAGAAATCCCATAGAATGAAAGTAATATATACTGAAAAACACTATTGAAAAGCTCATCCACTCTTGTAATTATTTAATTGCTTTTAAAGTCATCATCTTGTCTTGGTGGGGGTACCATTTGAGAGTCGTTTAATGTTAAACTAATATTTTCTTCCTCTCCGCTTTGAAAAACTGGATTTAGTAATAACATTTTAGATCCAAATCCTGGAGTACCTTTTTGTCTTCGTAGCGTATTTTTCTTTTTCATAAGATCTCGCACTGCTACTGCCTTACGATTGCCATTTTCGTCTACACGAATAAAAAAACCTAATTCTTCGCCATTAAAATCGGTGGTTGGTAGTAAGAAAAAAGTATTATGTCTAGCATATTTACTATTGCTACCTAAACTCCCATCGGCCGGATAATTAGCAAAATAAAACCGTAGTCCTTTAATTTTCACTTTTGCAAGTTTGGCTTCTTCTTCAATAAAACTCATATAATGTTTTACGGTCTCATAACTGTATTGACCATAGCGAGTGGGATGAAATTCCTGAGTACTATCTTCTACTTCTTCAAAATCTTTAATGATAGGAACACGCCGTTTTGTATAACTATCGTACATTATTTTAGCTTGTTGTACTGGAATAATCTGTTTTGGTGGTCCATCGTAATTGGTACCATCATCGTCGGTTTTGTTCGAAATTCCCTCGCAGGCCAATAAAGTACCTGCCAATACCGAAAGAAAAAGAAATCTTCTTAAATTTTTGTGTGATGCTTTCATAGTTTGGTTGTTGTTAATTAATATAAAATTAAGATGAATTTACTTAAAAGGAAAGGTTTTAAAATACCTGACAAAAGTAAATTTAGCATAAAAAGCTATTTATCAACAACATATAACTAATCAAGTTTAAAAAAAGGGGTAAAACCCCCAGTGACTCTGAGGAAAAAACTGCTTAAAAACAGCCTAAATAGTATTAATCAGCATCCTTAATCTCGTTAAGCTCTTTGTTTTTCATTCTAGCATATTTAAAACCACTTTCCCACCACTGTGTCATTTTTTCCTTATTGAAAATCAAGGAGTTTGTCGTTAACACAGTTGGTGTATAGTAGAGATTAATTATCGCATCATGGTTACCCGCCACAAACTTTCCAATGCGGATATTCTGCTTTTCAACCCGATCTAGCATAAAAGAATGCATATTGGTTAATAAAGAAAATGGATTTTTTGAAGGCAGTCTATTATAGTACGTAACTTCAGTTTCCAAAATAATGACATCCACCGATGTGGCACCGCGGTTTATCGCTTCTTCAATAGGCACCATACTTCCAAAACCGCCATCGGCATATTCGCATCCTTCTTTTTGCACCAAACTCATAAAAGGCACATAGTTACAAGAGATCCAGATCCAATCACAAAAATCGTTGTAGTTAAAATCGTTAATAGATTTGTATTCCACTTGATTTAAAGAAAGGTTAGAAACCGTCACCACCACTTCTTTTTTAGATTCTTTTAGTTGATTGAATTCTGTTTCAGTAAACGTTTTTTTTATGAGTTTTCGTAGGTTTTGACTTTCCCCAAACGTTTTACTACCTCGAAGTAAATTAAATAGCACGCTTAAGTGGTCAATTCCAATCTCCATACTTCCATACTTCCCTTTTTTAACTCGAAAAGGTCTATTACTGAAAATATTATTTTGATTTACCGACGTGTACACCTCTTTAATCTTTTCTATTTTGGAAAGTGCCAAATGCGAAATAAGCAAACTCCCTGTAGAAGTACCCACAAAAATATCATATTCATGGTGCTGTTCTTCCATTAAGTATTGAGCCACGCCACCGGCAAATGCCCCTTTACTTCCTCCTCCTGAAATTACTAATGCACGCATAAATTTGGTTTACATAAAAGTAACAATTGCTTTCTATTCTGAAAGTTTCCCTCTTAAAAATTCTCGTTCTTTTTTTGAAAGAACCGGCAGCAACTTTTTTGCCTGTTCTTTATACTCTGAATTTTGCAGAATAGTATCCAACATTGTTCTAGCGAGTTTTTTAAATCTCCAATTAGGATGTACTGAAGCGTTTACAAGGTTTTTAAACACTTCTTCTGTATAAATCTGAAGCTCATTACAATACTCCAATGCTTTTTGTCTAACTTCAAAACTATACTCGCTTGACGTATAATTAATTAATTCTGAAGCAAACTGCTGCTTATTTTTGGTTTCATAACCTTCCGTAACCATCGCCAAAACCAACCACAACTGACGCATATTTTTATTCTGAAACCCTTCAACCCCTTTCATTTCATTAAGATACTCTGCTTTTTTCTTCGGAAAGTTGATCCAAAGGTTATACAAAGCGGCTTCTTGCGTGACGTACGATTCATCATTTAATAATGATTCATAGTCTGTTTGCAATTCCTTCGGAATGGTGGCCAACGCATTCGCCACAGCTTGTCTAACATATAAATTATCGCTTGTAAGCGCTTTTTTATATAAAGGCAGCGTTTGTGCTATGGGCTCTCCTAAAAGTTGGTAAACAGCCTCCTGACCAATAAAATCGTTTGGTGCCGTCAATGCAAAAGATAAGTCGTTTTTCTTTTCACTGAATGGAGTATTTCGCAATGCTGAAATTTCAAAATACGATTTCATAAAAGGCGATTGCGATAAATAACCCAGCGCTTGTTCTGCTTTAAAAGCACTTTGTTGCAACCAGTCTGCTTCCCATCCAGAAATATCAACTTCGGTAACCTTTTTTACTTCCGTTAGAAAATCATCGGTGGATACATTTTTGAATTGATACGTTTCTAAATAATTTTTTATAACAGTTTTAAAAGCTGCATCGCCTATTTTCTGTCTTAAAAGCGTCAACGCCCACGCTCCTTTTTCATAAAAAGTCAAGGAACTTGCCTTCGAATTTAACAACATTTCTCCCTCCCCTGAATCACTCATCTCTTTCAATTGCTCGGCAGAGTTATACAGTTTCCAATAATAATAATCATCACCAAACACTTCCCGTTCAGCCAATTGCGCAAAATAGGTAGCAAACCCTTCTTGTAACCAATGGTGCGTTCCGCTAGTTTCAGTAATCAAATCGCCAAACCATTGATGCGCCAATTCGTGCGCATTCACATTTACATAATTTCGATCTGCAAATCCAATGGAATCTACTACAAAAGCTTCCGAAAAAATAGTGGCTGTGGTATTTTCCATCCCAGCATACAGAAAATCCCGAACGGGAACTTGTTTGTAATTTTGCCACGGATACGGAACACCGATTTCAGACTCTAAAAAATCAAAAATCTGTTTTGTATAACGATAGGTTGGTTCTGCTTTATTGGCATCTTCCGGTTTGTAATATAATTCAATGGGAATATTTGAACCTGAAGTCAACGTTTCTTTTTCAAAATCGCCAACAGCAAAAGCAACTAAATAGCTCGCCATTGGGTGTTGCATATCAAATTGCCAATACTGTAAACTGTCTTTTTGTTTTTTTTCTACGAGTTTGCCGTTTGCCAGTACTACTTTACTATTTGGCGCTGCAATCGTTAGATCAAATTCCAACTTATCGTTCATATCATCTATGCTGGGCAACCAATGTGACGTGTATTTACCTTGCCCTTGCGTCCAAATTTGGTTGCCGGGAAAATACAGCGTTTGCTTTGGGGTTGCCGTGTATGAGAATGTAACCTCGTAGGTTTTATCTTTTCTGAAATTTCCAATGAGCCATATCTTTTTTTCTTCGGAAGAAATTGAAACTCGATTTGATTTCGGTTCCTCTACCTGCATATTAATCGCATCTAAATACACCGAATCTGTTTTCTGAAGTATTTTAAACTGATATGAAACCGTTCCTTTTACGCTTTCTTCAGAAGCATTTGGAATAATTTCAGCAGTAACCGACAAAAAATCAACTAGTTCTGTTTGTTGCGCATTCCCGAAGAAACTAACAAGAACAATAAAAAGAGTGCAAAATTTATTCATAAGTAACATTTCAATAGGCTCACAAATTAACCAAATAACTTTAAAAAATCTGTCTGTAATTCCGCTCTTAACAGGAATATTGTATTTTCGTGATATGAACGGCGGCTTTCTACAAACTCCAATCGATTATTTAAAAGGCGTTGGGCCTAACCGAGCCGATTTGCTCAAAAAAGAATTGGGTATTCACACCTTTCAAGATCTCTTAAACCTCTTTCCCAATCGCTATTTGGACCGCACCAAATATTACAAAATCGCCGAATTGCAACGCAACAGTGCCGAAGTGCAAATTGTAGGGAAAGTAATTCATCTAAAGACCGTTGAGCAAAAACGAGGAAAACGATTAGTAGCAACCTTTACTGATGGTACTTCAAAAATGGAATTGGTTTGGTTTCGGGGTCATAAGTGGATTCGGGAAAATGTAAAAATCAACGTCCCATATGTGGTTTTCGGAAAAACGAATTGGTATAACGGTACGTTTTCCATGCCGCATCCAGAAATGGAATTAGTTTCAAAACATAAAGAAGGTGTTCGTTCTGCCATGCAACCCATTTATCCTTCCACCGAAAAACTTTCAAAAAGCGGAATTACCAATAAAGTGATCATCGGATTGTTGCAACAATTATTCACAGAACTAAAAGGAAATTTTTCTGAAACGCTTTCAAAAACCATTCTCGATTCGTTAAAATTAGTCTCAAAAAGTACCGCACTTTTAAACATTCATTTTCCACAAAGTCCAGAGCTTTTAGCACGCTCTCAATACCGGTTAAAATTTGAAGAATTATTTTATATTCAACTTCAATTACTTCGGAAAAATTTACAACATAAAAGCAAAATTAAAGGCTACCCTTTTGCTGAAATAGGGGAGAATTTCAATACGTTTTACAATGATCATTTACCCTTCGAATTAACGAATGCACAGAAGCGAGTTATCAAAGAAATTAGGAACGATTTGGGCAGCAATGCACAAATGAATCGACTTTTACAGGGAGATGTGGGAAGTGGGAAGACCATTGTAGCGCTAATGTCAATGTTAATAGCCATTGACAACGGTTTTCAAGCGTGCTTAATGGCTCCTACTGAAATTCTGTCAGTACAACACTACAATGGATTATTAGAATTATGTAATAAGCTAAAAACCAGTATAGAAATACTTACAGGTTCAACTAAAACTTCAAAAAGAAGAGAAATCCATGAAAAACTCGAAAATGGCGAAATAAACATCCTAATTGGCACCCATGCGCTACTGGAAGACAAGGTTAAATTTCAGAATTTAGGGCTTGCCATAATAGACGAGCAACACCGTTTTGGAGTAGCGCAGCGAAGCAAATTATGGCACAAAAATGAGTACCCGCCACACGTACTTGTTATGACCGCCACCCCTATTCCACGTACCCTTGCCATGAGCGTTTATGGCGACCTCGATATTAGCGTAATTGATGAACTTCCACCGGGTAGAAAAAGCATCAAAACCGTCCATCGTTTTGACTCCAATAGACTGAAAGTTTTTCGGTTTTTAAAAGATGAAATTTTAAAAGGCAGACAGGTCTATATTGTCTATCCATTAATTCAAGAAAGTGAAGCGTTGGATTATAAAGATTTGATGGATGGGTATGAAAGTATCGTTCGAGAATTTCCACAACCCAACTATCAAATTTCTATTGTCCATGGACAAATGAAACCCGCCGATAAAGATTTTGAGATGGATCGATTTGTCCGTGGCGAAACCCAAATAATGGTCGCAACTACGGTAATTGAAGTTGGCGTCAACGTACCAAACGCTTCGGTAATGGTTATTGAAAGTGCCGAGCGGTTCGGGTTGTCCCAATTACACCAATTAAGAGGTCGTGTAGGTCGTGGCGCTGAACAGAGCTATTGTATTTTAATGACCAGCCATAAACTGAGCAGCGACGCCAAAACCCGATTACAGACCATGACGCAAACCAATGATGGGTTCGAAATAAGCGAAGTGGATTTAAAACTGCGTGGTCCTGGCGATATTATGGGAACACAACAAAGCGGTGTGCTCAACCTACGCATTGCTGATATTGTGAAGGATTCGGCTATTTTAAAAATTGCTCGAAGCTATGCGTTGCAAACTCTTAAAGCCGACCCTGCTTTAGCTTCCGAAGAAAACAAACCTATTAAACACACCTATTCGCAGTTGGTAAAGTTTAAAAATATCTGGAATTACATCTCTTAAAATCAATTTTTATCTTTTCGTTTAAGTAGAATTTTATAACTTCTTAAAATTGAAGTATCTTTTTTACTTTCTAACTCTCGAATAATCGTGTATCTTTGCCGCCTTTTTAAGCGAAGAAAATGATACAAAAAACCATCAAGAATTTTACACAGAACCCAAAGAACGATATCCTCTCTGGATTAACTGTCGCATTGGCATTGGTACCCGAAGCTGTTGCTTTTGCCTTTGTAGCTGGCATCGATCCACTTATCGGGCTTTACGGAGCTTTTATGATGGGAATAGTTACCGCACTTTTTGGCGGTCGCCCAGGAATGGTTTCCGGTGCAACCGGTGCAACAGCCATTGTTATGGTGCATTTAATTCAAAAGGGAAATGAAGTAGGCGATGCTTTGGCTGCACCAATTGACAACTTAGGCCTGCAATGGCTTTTTATCACTCTCCTATTTATGGGTGGTATACAGATTTTAGCTGGGGTTTTTAAATTAGGTAAATTTGTACGATTAATTCCGCATCCCGTGATGATGGGATTTGTAAACGGGTTAGCAATTGTCATCTTTTTATCACAATTAGGCTTTTTTAAAGAAAAAGCAGCTGGTGTCCCTACATGGCTAACCGGAACCGATCTTTTCGTCATGTTGGGGCTCGTTTTTCTAACAATGGCTATTATGTTTGGACTTCCTAAACTTACCAAAAAAATACCTGCAGCATTAACCGCTATCGTTGTAGTCGCTTGTGTTACAATTTTCGGAAATATAGATGCTAGTACCGTTGGCTCGTTTATCCGTGATGGTGGTGGTACAGGATTAGAAGGTGGGTTACCTACTTTTCAAGCGCAAATATTCGGCGTTTTTGATACGCTACAAGGACATTGGGGACTTATCATTTCCACTGCCTTTATATTAGCTGCGGTTGGCCTTATTGAATCCCTAATGACGCTAAATCTTGTCGATGAAATGACCGAAACCCGTGGAAGCGGGAACCGCGAATGTGTGGCACAAGGTGGAGCGAATATTTTAAATGGCTTATTTGGCGGAATGGGCGGTTGTGCGATGATTGGTCAATCTATTATTAATGTTAACTCTGGCGGTAGAGGACGTCTATCAGGGACTGTAGCCGCGATTGCCTTGTTATGTTTTGTACTGTTTGGCGCCCCTTTAATAGAGCAAATTCCTATTGCTGCTTTAGTTGGCGTTATGTTTATGGTGGTTATCGGAACCTTTGCTTGGAGTAGTTTTAGAATACTGAATAAAATCCCTTTAAGTGATGCAATTGTATTAATAGCCGTTTCAGCAATTACTGTTTGGCAAGATTTAGCAATTGCTGTTATTATAGGAGTTATTATGAGTGCTTTAGTTTTTGCTTGGAAAAATGCGACTAAAATTAGAGCTCGCAAGCGTTTTAAAGAAGATGGCACCAAAGTATATGAAATATGGGGACCGTTATTTTTTGGTTCTACAACAGCTTTTAATGCGAAGTTTGACACTAAAAATGATCCTGATAAAGTTGAAATAGATTTTATAGAATCGAAAGTAAGCGATCACAGTGGTGTAGAAGCCTTACGAAATCTTGCAAATAAGTACGTTGCTCAGGGAAAACAAGTGAAATTTACACATTTAAGTAGGGATTGTAAAGCTTTATTAATTAAACGTAATCCTGAGTTTGAAACGATTATCGAAGATAATATTGACGATCCACGGTATTATGTAGTGACTGATGTCATGGATAGTGAAGTATAAAAATCTAAAAACGGTTTACGAAATACGTAAACCGTTTTTTACTTTTTTATTGGGTTCTAAAAGAGTTACTTCTTTTCCGTCTACTGCACCAATTATCAAGCATTCGCTCATAAAATTAGCGATTTGTTTTTTCGGAAAATTAACAACAGCAATTACCTGCTTGCCCTCTATATCATCTTTGGCGTATAAAGTAGTTACTTGTGCAGAGGTTTTTAAAACGCCTATTTCTTCCCCAAAATCTATTTGGAGTTTATAAGATGGATTATGCGCTTCTGGAAAGTTCTCTACTTTAAGTACCGTTCCCACCCGCATGTCAACTTTTTCAAAGTCGCTCCACGATAAATTATTCTTCATGGGTAATATTGAGTTTTTTTACCATTTCAGGAGAAATATAGTCACCTTTTGCACTGTAGTTATCAACTAACAACCCTTTTGTATTATCATGCGTTTCGATAACGTACAAAATTGAATTATCTCCAGGATCTGTCATTCCTTCAAATCGATAAAACTTTATAACATCCAGCTCTCCAGCTTTCCATTCTTTTTTAAGGGATTTAGATTTGATACCTTCTTCAACTAAATTAAAGTCTTCGGTATATCCTTTATTTTGTAAATCTTCAATTGCTACTGAAAGTGAGCTATACGAATTTTCCATGTTTTTTGCTTTTGCATAAAGTTACGGTCATTAAAAGACACTGACAAAACTTTATAAAATGTTTAATAATTGTAACTTTAGTGAAAATAATTGCACTAATTTAGAAAAGTAAAAGATATGTCCCTTACACCTTCCAATATGATGCCTCTCGGCACCAAAGCACCCGATTTTACATTGTTGGATACCGTAACAATGAATCCCGTTACATTACAGCAAATTCAAGGTGAAAAAGGGACGGTTGTTATGTTTATCTGTAACCACTGTCCTTTTGTAAAACATGTCAATGAAGAAATTGTTCGGCTTTGTAATGATTATCGAGTAACTGGTTTTGGGTTTGTAGCCATAAGTAGTAACGATGTAGAGAACTATCCGCAGGATTCCCCGAAAGAAATGTGGAAAACGGCCCGTAAACACAACTATCCCTTTCCCTACCTTTATGACGAAACCCAAGAAGTTGCAAAAAAATATGATGCCGCTTGTACTCCGGATTTTTATTTATTTGATGACGAATTAAAACTCATTTACCGCGGCCAATTGGACAATTCGCGTCCCGGAAACGGTATTCCTGTAAACGGTCGTGACCTACGGGAAGCTCTGGATAATGTGCTTAATAACAATCCGCAACGCAAAGACCAAAAACCAAGTATGGGTTGTAATATAAAGTGGAAAGAATAAAAAAAACGCTCCTACAAATAGGAGCGTTTTCAGTATATATTTCTATAACGATTATTTTACCTTCATCAATTCTACATCAAAAACCAATGTGGCATTTGGTGGAATAACGCCACCAGCTCCTTGTGCACCATATGCTAAATCTGGTGGAATTACAAACCGTGCTTTATCACCAACCTGAAGCAATTGGATACCTTCATCCCATCCAGCGATTACATTCCCCATTCCTAACGGAAATTCAATTGGATTACCACGTTTGTAAGAGTTATCAAACTCATTACCATCGGCAAACATGCCTTTGTAATGAACAGCTACTGTTTTTCCTTTTTCGGCTTTTACCCCATCTCCTTTTTGAATCATTTTATAACGAAGGCCACTTTCAGTTTTATCAAAACCTGCAGAAATCTCTTCTACCAATGCATCTTGCTCCTGCTTCGCTTTTGCTTCTCGCTCTGCTTTCGCTCCAGTAAATTGTCTAAACGCTTCAACTGCATTCCATTTTTCAGCTTCTTCCCCTACTCTAATAATTTCTACATTTTGCATGGTATCGCCTTGTGCAATGCTATCAACAACATCTTGCCCTTCTACTACGTACCCAAAAACGGTATGTTTATTATCTAACCAAGGAGTCTCTATATGTGTGATAAAAAACTGGCTTCCGTTAGTCGCAGGACCTGCATTGGCCATAGAAAACACACCCGGTTTATCGTGAGTTAATTCTGGGTGAAATTCGTCGTCGAATTTGTATCCCGGTCCACCAGCTCCAGTACCAGAAGGATCTCCTCCTTGTACCATAAAGTCTGAAATTACGCGGTGAAATTTTAATCCGTCGTAATAGGGTTCTCCTTGTGATTTCGCTTCGTTTTCTAAGTTTCCTTCCGCTAAGGCTACAAAGTTTCCTACCGTTCCTGGTGTTTTTTTATACGTTAGTTGACCTAAAATCTCTCCTTTTTCAGTTGTAATTTTAGCATAAATACCGTCTTGCATGAGTCTGTTTTTAAATGAAGTGCAAAAATAGCAAATTCTATATTGTATTTTCTTTTTCCGAAGTAATAAAATTCTTAAAAAAAGCCTATTATATAATGCCTATCTTTTTTGAATGTTCAATCGCCCGATGACTATCCTTAAAGTAAAGCGTTGTTACCTCTAAGGTTTCAATATTTATTAGTACTTCCTGTACTTCTTTCTTTTGTTTTTTTGAAGTCTGACGAATGTAAACAGCTCGAATATTTTCAGGAAAAATTTTACAGATTCGTTCATATAAATACGGATCTTGTTGCGAATCGTCCCCCAACAATACATAGGTAAGGTTTGGATAAAAAGAAATTATATCCTTTATTTTCTGAAATTTATGATCGTGATCGCCTCTACCCGATTTTAAAAAGTCGGTTAGTTTGGTTTTAATACTTTTTAGCTTAATAACCGCTTTAGGTAAGTTGTGAATTCGGGCAAACTCATCGATAAACGCATATAAATTCCATTCACTGCTCGACACATAAAAAAATGAATTGGAAGCTTCTTTACTATCTTGTCCCGCAATACTTAAGGCTTGGTAATGATCCACAACGTCTTCAAAAACCTTCCGTTTGTTTACATTTTTAGACAGCATCACGTAGAGCTTTTTAAAAATGTTATTACTGTGCGATATTAAAAAAGTATCATCAATATCAGAAATAATCCCGAGTTTACTTTCAAAAGGCTTTAATACTTCACCCGTTTCTACAATCCCGATTTTACCTAGAGCACACGTGATTTTATACGGATGCCAACCGCTCTCTAATATTTCAGAAAAAGGAATGGTAAACCTAAAAAAACCATCTTCTAAGGTTTTGGTTTGAGTAGTTGTGTTTTGAAACTCTAAAGTAATATCAACGTTTTCTAACGGCGAAATAGTAAACATATGTAAAATAGAAAACGCATGTTTTACCCCTCTTTTATCAATACGATATTTATCGGGTGCCCACGATTTAAAAACGTGCCCAGACACGACTAATTCTTGTTCATTAAGATACCCTCTATATAATTGTAAGTCTAATTTCACGTATTGTACTTTTCTTAACCTTTACATCCTTTCAAAATACTTAATTTTAAATGTAAACTAAAATTAATGAAAGCAATTAAGAATATTTTAGCAGTGGTAAACCCAATATCGGGCAACACAGCAAAAGAAGATATTATAACGACTATTATAGAACGGTGTAACAACACCGATTATAATTTAGTCATCTACGAAACCTCAGGGAAAGATGATGTTTCCAGCATTCAAGATCAAATTAAAGAACATACCATCGAGCGAATATTGATAGTGGGAGGCGATGGCACTATTAAAATGGTTGCAGAAGCAGCTGAAACATTTCATGTTTCCGTAGGTATTATTCCTGCGGGTTCTGCTAATGGACTAGCCGTGAATTTTAATATTCCCCCCAATTTAGAGCAACAATTAGATATTGCTTTAGGAAATAATACTATTAATGCCGATAAGCTCTTAGTCAATAATCATGTCTGCTTTCATATGGCCGATTTAGGGATTAACGCCGAATTGGTTAAAAATTATGAAGCATCTAAACTTCGAGGAAAACTCGGGTATATATTACAAACCATTCCTACGTTGGTGTCTTGTGAGTATCCTTTTACTTTTAACATGGAAGTAAATTCAAAGACAATCGAAAAAACCGGAATCATGCTCTGCATTGCAAATGCCAATAAATTTGGTACAGGTGCAACTATTAATCCAAATGGAAAAATCAATGACGGTGTTTTCGAACTTCTCGTTTTTAAAGAATTAAATATTTCTGAAATAATAAACACAATATATAATGAAACCGATTTAAACTCTGGTTTTGCTGAAGAATACACTACGACATCTGCCAAAATAACCTCGCAAACCCCTGTTCCACTTCAAATTGACGGTGAGTTTATAGAAAACACAAAAGAAGTAAACGTACAACTGTGTAAGGAAAAATTAACCATCGCAGTTCCTAAAAGCTTTGTTTCGTGATCTAGACATATTGTCTATCTTTAGCTTCAGAAAACTGAAACATTATGAGATATTTGCTTTCCCTGTTATTAATAAGCTTCGCAATAACCCTTCAAGCCCAAAAAAAGGATAAAAACAAAAAAGAAGAACCAACGTGGGATGTTTCGAATCCCGGGGAAGATTTTAACTACAAAACCCATTCTTTTACAACCAATGAAGGAACTTGGATGAACCTGGATGTAAGTCCAGATGGACAAACCATCGTTTTTGATATGTTGGGTGATATTTATACAATGCCTATTTCAGGAGAAAAAGCAAAAGTAATTCGTAGTGGAATCCCTTTTGAAGTACAACCGCGATTTAGCCCTGATGGAAAGAAAATTTCTTTTACCAGCGATGCTGGTGGTGGTGATAACATTTGGGTTATGAATACCGATGGTAGCGATGCCAAACAAATTACAAAGGAAGATTTTCGCTTGCTTAACAATGCGGTTTGGATGCCCGATGGTGATTATCTAATTGCTAGAAAGCACTTTACCTCAGGAAGAAGTTTGGGCGCCGGCGAAATGTGGCAATACCATATTACCGGTGGAAAAGGCTTACAATTAACAGAACGTAAAAATGACCAACAAGATGTAAATGAGCCGTTTGTTTCACCAGACGGAAAGTATTTATATTATTCAGAAGATATGTATCCGGGTGGAAATTTTCAGTACAACAAAGACCCAAACGATCAAATATATGTTATTAAACGATATGAATTCGAAACCGGAAAAACCGAAACGATAACCGGCGGTCCCGGCGGTGCTGCACGACCTGTGCTTTCGCCTAACGGTGACAAATTAGCGTTTGTTAAACGAGTTCGCGAAAAAACTGTTTTGTTTCTGCACGATTTAAAAACCGGTGAAGAATGGCCAATTTATGATCAACTCAACAAAGATCAACAAGAAGCTTGGGCCATTTTTGGAGTCTATCCTAACTTTAGCTGGATGCCCAATAATACAGATGTAGTGTTTTGGAGCGGTGGAAAAATAAACAAATTCAATACTGAAACACAACAGGTAACAGATATTCCATTTACAGCAGATGTAAAAATTGATATTGCAGATCGGGTTCATTCCACCAATACAATTGAAGAAGAAACATTTACGCCAAAGGTAATTCGGCATGCAGTGACGTCTCCTAATGGAAAAATTGTTATCTTTAATGCTTTGGGTGCTCTTTATAAAAAAGAATTACCCAACGGATCCCCACAAAGAATTACAAACGGCACCGACTTTGAGTTTGAACCAGCATTCTCCCCAGATGGAAAACATATTGTTTTCGTCACTTGGAACGATCTTGAAAAAGGTGCCATTTTTACGATGCCTACTTCCGGTGGAACACCCGTAAAACTTACTTCAGAGAAAGCGATATTCCGAACACCTTCTTTTTCACAAGATGGAAAGCACATTGTTTTCAGAAAAGAAAAAGGAAACACCGATCAAGGATTTACATTTACCAAAAAACCAGGAATCTATACAATGGATACTTCTGGTAACAATGAGAAATTTGTGACCAATGATGGTGAATATCCAATATTCAGTAACAATGGAAAACGTATTTTCTTGCAAACTGGCGGTACTTACTTCGGAAATCTTACTAAAAAATTAATCAGCGTCAACTTAAACGGAAACGACAAAAAAGAGCATATAAAATCTAAATACGCCAACAGATTGGTGCCTAGCCCAGATAATAAATGGATTGCATTTACGCATCTTCATAAAGCTTACGTTGCTCCGTTAGTGCTAAATGGCCATACCATAGATTTGGATGACAAATCAAAATCGGTTCCGGTTTCACAAATTGCAAAAGATGCAGGTATTAATTTGCACTGGTCACCAGATAGCAAAAAGATAATGTGGACGTTAGGCGCTGTCTCTTATACACATCTCCGAGCCCACGAGACCTCTCTACATCTCGT
>CAJXPE010000058.1 GCA_913057965.1 uncultured Marixanthomonas sp.
GAAATTATGAAAGTGTACGCTTCGGATTTTGAAGTGGAAACAAAAGATGATGAATCCCCACTTACCATTGCCGATAAACGCGCAAATAATATAATCATTTCATACTTAAAGCAGACTAATATTCCTATTATCAGTGAAGAAAATAAACAGATAGACTTTTCTGAACGTAAAAAGTGGGAGCAATGCTGGATAGTAGACCCTTTAGATGGAACTAAGGAGTTTGTAAAACGAAATGGGGAGTTCACGGTAAACATAGCTTTGGTTAAAGATGGTGTCCCTATAATGGGCGTTATTTATGTGCCAGACTCCAAAACACTTTACTTTGCTAGAGTAGATACTAATAAATCATTTAAAGTAATATTGGAAAACCATGATACTTCATTAGATGAAATTTTTAAAAATGTTTCTGAAATCAAGCCTCAAAAGAATGATGACGTAGCTCGAATTGTAGGAAGCCGCTCTCATTTAAATGAAGAAACGGAAAAGTTTATTAATACCATATCAGAAAATGAAGAAGTGGAGATTGTTTCAAAAGGAAGTTCCCTTAAATTTTGTTTAATAGCAGAAGGGAAAGCTGATTTGTATCCTCGTTTTGCTCCTACGATGGAATGGGATACAGCAGCCGGACATGCAATCTGCCTCGCCGTAGGTGTTTCAGTTATTGAACTTCCCGCCACTACACCTTTGCAATATAATAAGGAGAACTTATTAAATCCTTGGTTTTTAGTATCGAATAGGAGTTGAGTATGACAACTTACCAAAAAGAGTCACATTACCGAAGTATTTTAAAAGGTATCTCCTGGAGGTGCATTGCTACTACAGATACTATCTTAGTGGTTTTGTTGATTACGTGTTTAACAGGTAATTGTAGTATAGAGAATGCTTTAAAAATTGGGTTTATAGAGTTCTTTATTAAACTAGCAATATACTATGTTCACGAACGCTTTTGGCAAAAAAATCTAGTAGGAAAAAAAGTAACTCAGAAGCAAACCTTATACAAAACTATTTCTTGGCGCGTTATAGCTACAACGTCAACTTTTTTAATTTCAGGAGTTGTACTAAATGTTTTCGGTGAAATAGCTCTCTATGTCGCTATTACCGAGTTAGTGTCTAAATTTGTATTATATTATATTCACGAGCGTATTTGGTTACGCTTACCTTTAGGAAAAATTAGAAATTTTATTTTAGGAAAAAAACGATAGTTCAGCACATGCAAGAAAATATTATCCCACATAGCTTCGGAATATCAAAAAAAGAAAGAAATGAATTAAAAAAGCATAATTCTTTCCTATTATGGTTTACAGGACTGTCTGGTTCTGGAAAATCTACTATAGCTAATGCCCTTGAGCAAGAGCTATATGCACAAAATATACATACCTACACTTTGGATGGTGATAATGTTAGAAAAGGGCTAAATAAAGATTTAACGTTTACACCAGAAGATCGAACCGAAAATATTCGAAGAATTTCTGAAACGGCAAACCTCTTTGTAGAGGCAGGTATTGTTGTATTAGCGGCATTTGTTTCTCCCTACAAAAAGGATAGGGAAATGATAAAAAAAACAGTCAAAGATGTTAACTTTGTTGAAATCTTTATTGATACACCACTTGAAGAATGTGAAAAGCGAGATGTAAAGGGATTGTATGCTAAAGCAAGAAAAGGATTAATTAAAGGTTTTACAGGAATTGATGCGCCATATGAAGCTCCAGAAAATCCAGATATAATTATAGATACCACCAAAGTTTCTATAGAAGAGGCGGTAAGTGATATTATGGACGCATTAAAAACCAAATTAGAATTATAAAAAACTATGAGTAAGTATTATTTAAATTACCTAGATGAATTAGAGTCTGAAGCAATTTACATACTACGGGAAGTATGGGCGCAATTTGAAAACCCAGTTATTCTTTTTTCAGGTGGGAAAGATTCTATTTTGGTAACACATTTAGCTAAAAAAGCATTTTACCCCTCAAAAATACCGTTTCCATTAATGCATGTGGATACTGGGCATAACTTTCCAGAAACTATTGAATTTAGAGATTATTTGATAAAAAAGTTTGATGCTCAATTAATTGTTGGCTCGGTACAAGAATCTATCGACCAAGGTCGTGTAGCCGAAGAAAAAGGTAAAAACGCTACTAGAAATGCGCTTCAAATAACAACACTTTTAGACGCTATAGAAAGCAATAAAGTGGATTGTGCCATAGGAGGAGGTCGTAGAGACGAAGAGAAAGCACGCGCTAAAGAACGATTTTTTTCACATCGAGATGATTTTGGACAATGGGATCCTAAAAACCAACGCCCAGAACTTTGGAACATTCTTAACGGAAAACATTTTGAAGGCGAACATTTTAGGGCATTTCCTATTAGTAATTGGACTGAGATGGACGTATGGAATTATATAAAAAGAGAAAATATTGAAATCCCTTCACTATATTTTGCTCATGAGCGGGAAGTGGTAAATCGTAATAATTCTTGGATTCCTGTTTCAAAATATTTAAAATTAGAAGAAGGTGAGAAAATAGTCACCAAAAAAATTCGTTTTAGAACACTAGGTGATATTACCATAACTGGTGGGATGGAATCTGATGCTGATACCTTAGAAAAAATTGCCTTAGAAGTTTCTGCCATGAAACAGACAGAACGGGGAAATCGAACAGATGATAAGCGGAGTGAAACCGCCATGGAAGACAGAAAACGTCAAGGATACTTTTAAAAATACAGAAGCACTACTAGAATGGAAATTAAAGAAAATCAACTATTACGATTCACAACCGCAGGAAGCGTTGATGATGGAAAAAGTACCTTAATCGGGAGGCTCCTTTTTGACAGTAAAGCTATTTTTGAAGATCAATTGGAAGCTGTAGAAACAACAAGTAAACGAAAAGGTCACGAAGGAGTAGATTTAGCATTGTTTACTGATGGCTTGAAAGATGAACGAGAACAAGGCATTACCATTGATGTTGCATACCGTTATTTTACCACTCCAAAACGTAAGTTTATCATTGCCGATACACCGGGTCATATTCAATATACTCGCAATATGGTTACAGGAGCATCAACGGCAAATGCTGCTTTAATATTAATTGATGCCCGTCACGGAGTTATAGAACAAACTAAACGACACGCATTTATTGCTTCATTATTGCAAATACCACATCTTATAGTGTGTGTGAACAAAATGGATTTAGTTGATTTTTCTGAAAAAATATATAACGATATCATTTCTCAGTTTGAAGAATTTTCTTCAAAGCTGTATATAAAAGACATCCGTTTTTTACCTATTAGTGCGTTATTGGGTGATAATGTAGTAAATCGTTCAAAAAATATGGATTGGTATCAAGGTGGTCCATTATTGGATACGTTAGAAAACATACATATAAGTAGCGATATTAATAAACTCGACGCTCGTTTCCCAGTACAAACAGTTTTACGGCCTCAAAGCGAAGGCTTTTTAGATTATCGAGGTTATGCAGGAAGAGTTTCTAGCGGAATATTTAGACCGAATGATGAAGTTGCTGTTATGCCTTCTGGCTTTACTTCAAAAATAAAATCTATTGATACGTTTGACGGTGAATTAGATGAAGCCTTTGCGCCTATGTCTATTTCCATTACTTTAGAAGATGACATTGATGTGAGCCGTGGTGATATGATTGTGAAGGTAAATAATAAACCAAAAGCAGAACAGGAATTTAGTGCGATGATTTGCTGGTTAAATAATGAAGCTGCTAAACCAAGGGCAAAGTATACTATCATGCATACTTCTAACAAACAAACAGCTATGATTAAGAGCGTTTTGTATAAAATTGATATCAATACCTACGATCGTAACGAAGAAGATAAAGGCTTAAGCATGAATGATATTGCTCGTGTAACCATTAGAACAACAAGAAGGTTAATGGTAGATCAATATCGCGATAACCGAAATACGGGTAGCTTTGTATTGGTGGATGATGTTACCAATGAAACGGTGGCAGCAGGAATGATACTGTAAGCATGAGAGTATAAACTTTAACCTATTTATAGGATTACTATTTTTTAAAATGGGATAAATGATTGTTTGCCTAGATAGTAATCATTATTAAACGCTTAGTTTTTCAAAAAGATAACCATGGAAGAGAAGATATGGCTTTCCTCCCCACATATGGGAGGGAACGAACAAAAATTTATAAATGACGCTTTTGTCGAAAACTGGATCGCTCCTTTAGGTCCAAATGTAACCGGTTTTGAAAAAGACCTTGAAAAATATTTAGACGAAGATTCTCATGTAGCATGTGTTTCTTCAGGAACAGGAGCTATTCATTTAGCTCTTGATATTGCCGGAGTATCAACAGGTGATGAGGTATTGTGCCAAACGTTTACTTTTTGTGGATCTTCACATCCAATTACTTATATGGGGGCTACACCAGTCTTTATTGATAGTGAAGAAGAAACGTGGAATATGTCTCCTTTCTATTTAGAGAAAGCTATTAAGGATGGTATTTCTAACGGAAAAAAGCCAAAAGCGGTAATCGCTGTTCACCTCTATGGAATGCCAGCCAAAATAGATGAAATTGAAGCTATTTGTAAAAAATACAATGTGTTTTTAATTGAAGATGCGGCCGAAGCTTTAGGTTCATCTTATAAAAATCGGAAATGTGGTACTTTTGGCGATTTATCAATATTGTCTTTCAATGGGAACAAGATAATTACGACTTCTGGAGGAGGTGCTTTAGTTTGTAGAGACAAGGCAACGAAAGAAAAATCCATTTTTTTAGCGACACAAGCACGTGATAACGCTCCGCATTATCAACATTCACAAATTGGCTATAACTATAGAATGAGCAATATTGTTGCGGGTATAGGTAGAGGACAAATGGAAGTACTAGATAAACATGTTGCGCTTCGAAGAGAAAATAATGTGTTTTATAAAAAACTTTTTAGTACTATTGAAGGAATACAACTTTTTTCGGAACCAAATTCAAACTTTTATAGCAACCATTGGTTGTCTGCTATAACATGTGAAAATTCAGATAATCAGTCAATTATAGAAAAATTACGATTATTTTTACATGATTTTAACATAGAAAGTAGACCTTTGTGGAAACCTATGCATTTGCAACCTGTCTATAAAGGATCAAAATTTTACGGAAATGGTACTGCTGTTAAAATCTTTAAAAAAGGACTGTGCCTTCCGTCAGGATCAAATATGACAGATACTGAAAGAAAAAGAATTAAAAAAGCTGTAACAGAGTTTTTTAGTTGATAACTCCCCATATTATTAACTAATAATAAAATATGAAAGATAAATTAAAAAGAGCCTTTAAGGTAATACTATCTTCAAAAGAAAATAGATTGGATATACGTAATGTTAAGTATTTACCAAGATGGTCGGTATTGGGGATTGATACTTTTTTATTAATTTGTTCTATTGTTTTAACGGTGATTGTTCTTCGAGATCTACACATTAATCACCTTAAATTATTATCTGCGGCTCAACAGATTCTATTGGTTTTAGGGGTCAACATGACTTTTATGTTGATTTATAAAACGTACGCAGGACTCGTACGCCATTCGTCTTTTATGGATGCTTTTAAATTAGTGCTAGCCAGTACCAGTACATTTGGAGTATTATTATTTATAAATATTAGTGTATGGACCTTTATAGGTAAAAAAATATTTTTAACCTCTGCATTAGTAGTATATGCTTTATTTTCATTTACTTTTTTATTTTTATTTAGGTTGGCTGTAAAACAACTTTATGAGTACTTTAAGTTCTACCAAACGACTAGTAAATCTGAAAACGCAGTAATAGTTGGTATTGATGAAAATGCCATATCCATTGCTGCTGCTCTAGATATTGAACATCCTCAACGCTTTAAAATTAAAGGCTTTGTTTCTCCTATATCATCTAATAAAAGATTATTGATATTAGGAAAACCTGTAGTGAAGGTTAAAAATAAATTAAGTGAAGAGGTGATAAACCTAAATGCTACAGCAGTTATTCTCTCTGGAACTTCCCTTTCATCAAAAGAAAAATATAATCTTGTAGAAGACTGCTTAGAACACGATATTAAGGTATACAACTCACCTTTAGTGTTAGATTGGAGTGAAAACACTTCTGTCGCAAATCAAGTAAAAAACCTTCAAATTGAAGATTTATTAGAGCGAGAACCTATAGAATTACACAATAAAGAGAAATCACGACAACTCAATGGGAAAACCGTATTAGTGACTGGTGGTGCGGGATCTATAGGCAGTGAAATTGTAAGACAATTAGCAAATTATCAACCCAAACAAATTTTGGTTTTGGATCAAGCTGAAACTCCTTTACATAATTTACAGCTTGAACTATTGAGCAAGCATCCTACTCTTGATTTTAAATTTATAGTATGTGATGTTGCGAATAGGAATAGGTTAGGGACTTTTTTCAAAAAATATGCAATTGATGTACTTTATCATGCGGCCGCTTATAAGCACGTTCCTTTAATGGAAGAAAATTCACCTGAAGCCATTATTACCAATATCTACGGAACCAAAAACCTGGCAGATCTTGCTGTCATTTATAAAGTATCTCGGTTTGTAATGGTGTCAACGGATAAGGCTGTAAACCCAAGTAATGTAATGGGGGCTTCAAAAAGAGCTGCGGAAATGTATGTACAGTCTCGTAACTTTCACACTAATGGTAATGGAAACCTTTGTAAAACCAAATTTATAACAACTCGTTTTGGTAATGTACTGGGCTCTAACGGAAGTGTGGTTCCATTATTCAAAAAACAAATTGAAAAAGGAGGGCCAATCACTATAACGCACCCAGATATTATACGTTATTTCATGACCATTCCTGAAGCTTGTCAATTGGTTTTAGAAGCTGGTGCCATGGGTGAAGGAGGGGAGATTTTTATTTTTGATATGGGTGAGCCTGTAAAAATTATGGATCTTGCAACAAAAATGATAAAATTGGCGGGTTACATCCCTTATAATGATATTGATATAAAAATTACAGGTTTACGTCCAGGTGAAAAATTATATGAAGAATTAATTAGCCATACCAGTAAAGCGCTACCAACCCATCATGAAAAAATAATGATAGGAAAAGACAAAACCAAAGACTTTGATTTTGTGGATAAAAAAGTAACAAAAATAATAGAAGCTGCATTACGGTATGATGATAAAGATGTGGTTACCAAATTAAAAAAATTAGTACCTGAATTTATTAGTAAAAACTCAGAATTCGAATTATTAGATAAGACTGTCGTGATCAAAAAAAGCATAAAACAAGTTATTTTATAATTGATAGAGAGAACGCTAAACCCATGAATATTTTTTTTAAGAGTTCTTTTGTTTTGTTAGGAGTTTTATGGCATACTGTAGGTTTGGCACAAAAACTAGAAGTTGAATCGTCTTTCTCTGCTTCTGGTTATTTATCTACAGAAAATGAATTGCCCTTTTGGATGGTTGCCAATCATAATGGAGCTCTATCATCACAAACAGATGGTCTATTTCAAGTAGCTACAGAAGGAACGTATTTCCTTTCCGAAAACAACAAAGCCAGTTTTACAGCTGGAGCTAGTTTATACCTACGCAATGGAGTAGTGGAAGAAGATAGGGTTCAGCGTAATGAATTATACTTACAATTCGAAAACTCTTGGTTAAAAGCCACTGCGGGTGCAAAAAATCCTATGGATCGGTTTCAAGGACTTTCAGTTGTAAATGACAACTTCTTAATGTCTGGAAATGCTCGTGCTATATCTGGTATTTTGTTAGAAACGGCAAAACCAATTTCTTTATTAAAAAATATTAGTATAGAAGGGGGAATAGGACATTACGAGCTAAATGACGACCGTTTTGTTCGAGATGCGATGCTTCATTATAAAAAACTCTATGCGAATTGGAAAATTGACAATAAAAGTCAGCTTAGATTTGGGGTGGAACACTATGCGCAATGGGGCGGCACTTCACCTACCCGAGGAAAGCAGCCTTCAGATTTCAACGCTTTTATAGATATTTTTTTTGCCAAAGAGTCTAACGATGATACCGCTACAGTTGGAGATTCAATTAACGCTTTAGGAAATCATTTGGGTATTTATAATTTAGAATATATTCGTAAAATTGAAACTGGTGTTTTAAAATTTTACCACCAACATCCTTTTGAAGATGGCTCCGGCACCGCTCTTAAAAATTTCCCCGATGGTATTTGGGGGCTTTATTTTAAGCCAAACCGAGAAGACTATACCGGTTTTCTTGATGGTATTTTGGTGGAATATGTTCAAACAACCAATCAAAGTAAAAGTGCTTTTACAGAGGAAATAGGTGCCGACAATTACTTTAACAATGGTACGTATAATTCAGGATGGACTTATGAAGATAGGGTTATTGGATTACCATTTATTAATCCAATCTTACGAAAACAGACTAAGGGATTTTTTTTTAATAATCGAGTTCGGACAATTAATTTAGGTCTTTCAGCATCCTTAAAAAAGTGGTCTTTTCTTACAAAACATACCTATTCCGAAAATCTTGGTTCCTATTCAATACCTTTAGAAACCAAACAAAAGAGTTTTTATGGTAAGCTATCTACTTCTTATTCACTTGAAAAATACGGTACAGTATCTTTAATACTTGGATTTGATTATAGCAATCTGAAGCCTGAAAATTATGGGGCGGGACTTACATATAGCTATAGGTTTTAAATCGATACTGATTCTCCAAAGAGGGTTTTAAATAGAATCTTAAAATCTAGAAATAAACTATATTTTTCAATATATAACTTATTCAGTCTCACTTTTTCTGGCCATATCACTTTCTGGTTATAGCGTTCTGGATTTTTTTGATTAGCTAAGAGTTTTTCTTCATTTCGGAAAGCAAGCGTAGCTAATCCTGTAACCCCTGGCCGAACAGTAAGGATTATCCTGTCTTCTCCTTGTAATTGATCTGCAAACCCAGGTACATCGGGACGGGGACCAACTAAGCTCATATCTCCTTTTAGCACATTCCATAACTGCGGTAACTCATCTAATTTGGTATGGCGTAAAAGTCGGCCAAATTTGGTGATACGTGGATCATTAATAGTCGTTATTGTGGTGTTAATAGATGGATGGGTTTTCATAGTCTTTATTTTCCACATGGTAAAGGGATGACCATATTTACCTATACGAGTGCTTGAGTATAATCCAAATTTTTTAGTCGTAATTGAAATAATAGTAATAGCCAATACTAAAAAGAGGCAACTTACCAGTAAGGCTATAGCTGATAAAAAAAGATCAACAAACCGTTTTATAAAAATGTGAAAGTTAGACAATAGTTAATTTTTAATAATCTTTGCAGGATTCCCCACTACGGTTGCACCATCGGGAACGTTTTCGATAATTACTGCTCCCGCGCCGATGGTACACCATTTACCAATTTCAACACCCTGAATAACTTGAGCTCCAATTCCTATATGTGCCCCCTCTCTAACATTAACATCACCTGCTAAAGCAGCATTAGGAGAAATATGTACATAGTCTTCTAGCAAGCAATCATGCTCTACAATAGCACCGCTATTTATAATAACGTGGCTCTTTATTTGTGCATCAGCATTAATAACTACTCCTGCCATTACTACGGTACCATTTGCTATCACAGCTGAAGGTGATTTGATAACACTTGAGTGAATCATTGGTGGAGCTGTGGTGTGCTTAGTTTTTTCTACGATTTTCTTTCGAATTTTATTATTCCCTATAGTGAAAACTAAGGGAAACTCTTGAAGTTTTTCTTCACTCATAGAAGTTTTTACTTCAAGTTTTTTAAATAACTTTAGCGTCACGTCATCGTCAAATACATGACCTAACTCATATTCTCCTCTAGAAGCAATAATATCCATTACCACTTTCCCGTGACCACTTGCTCCATATATACTTATTTTTTTTTTCATTCTCAATTTTTAATTTGTTCCCTTAAAGGGTTGGATTGTGGCTTCTCCTTCTTGACTGACCCCTTCTGAAATCAAGACCTTTTTCACCGTTCGAAAAAGTATCTTCACATCTAATAAAAAGCTTTGGCGCTTTACATACCAAACATCATATTCAAACTTTTGTTCCCAAGAAATAGCATTCCGTCCATTTACCTGTGCCCAACCGGTTATGCCAGGTAAAACAAGATGTCTTTTTTTTTGTTGTGTATTGTACAGAGGTAAGTACTCTGGTAGGAGGGGACGAGGTCCTACAAGACTCATATCACCCTTAATAACATTTATGAGTTGAGGAATTTCATCCAATGATGTTTTTCTAACAAATTGTCCTATGGATGTTAACCGCTGTTTATCTGGTAATATCTTTCCATTACTATCAGTAGCATCAGTCATGGTTTTAAATTTAATAATTCTATATATTTTTTCTTTCTTACCTGGTCTCTTTTGAAAAAAGAAAGGTTTACCATTGTTGGCAATAAAAAGACTGATGGTTACAATTAAGAAAATTGGACTCAGAAACAACAAGCTAATAAAAGCTATTGAAAAATCAAAAAATGGTTTTATAATTTTAGTGTACATTTTTTATATTAATCGGTTAAAACCACTTATCAACTTTTAGATTGTTCGTTTATTACTTTTACAAATTCTTTACAAAGTATGGATTTATCATACTTTGTTTCTGCTAATTCCCTTGCTTTATTCCCTAATTTAAGTGCGAGACTTTTGTCTTTTTGCAATAATTTTATTTTTTCTACAAGTTCTTTAGGGTGATGAGGGTTTACATAAAATCCACATTTATTTTCCTCTACCATGGCTTTTGTCCAACCTGCAGAGTTTACGATAATTGGTTTTCCGGCTGATAATGAATCAAAGAGCTTGTTAGGAGAATTGGTGTATAAAATTGGCAGGTCTTTAAAGCTTACCACGGAAACATCACAAAAGTTAACGATTTCTGAAGTTTTATCCAATGGAAAACGCCCAAGGAAGTGTACATTTTTTAACTGGTTAAGACTACATTCTTTTTTTAAGTCGTGCTCGGTAGCACCTCCACCAATAAATATAAACTCAAAAGTTGGGTCATTATTTGCTAATTTGGCACTTTCTATAATAGTCATAGCTCCATTAGCTAGTCCCAAGGCTCCAAAGTGTACAACTTTAAAACTACCTTCTCTTAGTCCTAATGACTTTGTTAATTTCAAGTTTTTAGTTCTTGGCCAAAAAAGATCAATTTTTGCCATATTGGGAATCATAGATACTTTTTTAGCAGGGACATATTTCAAAACTCCATCGGCCATTCCAGGAGACAAAGCGACAATATGCTTTGCATTCTTATAAATTGTTTTCTCAAACCAAATGGCCATTTTTTGTAAAATTGGATTATTGAGTCCACCCATTTGAATGGGAACTTCTGGCCAAAGATCTCTGACCTCAAAAACAAAAGGAATTTGTTTAAACCATTTTAAGAGTAATGCAGGGAAACCTACTGTTAAAGGGGTAGATGTTGCTAATACCAAGTCTACGTTTTTAACCAAAAAACTTTGATAGGTAGATTTTATCATAAAACTAAGGAACGATTTCAGTCTTCCTGAGATACTCATCTTTTGATTGTAAGGAACTTTTAGATAGACTACATTAATATTATCAATAATTAGTTTTTCTATTTTTTTACTTATAGATGAACTTGTGGTTAGCATGGTAACAGTATGCCCCTCTTTAATTAACTCCTGAGCAATCCAGTAAGATCTTGTACCACCAGGCTCTTTAGGTGTTTTAAAATATTGATGTATATAAAGAATATGCATAAAATACTGTATTTATGAACCTATAGCGTAGATATTAAATCCGATATTTTTCAATTTATTTACATCTAAAATTTTTCTACCATCAAATACAAATGCTGGTTTTTTCATGTTTTTATATATTCTATTCCAATCGTAGTTTTTAAACTCATCCCATTCGGTTAAAATAGCTATGGCATGAACATCTTTACAAGCTTCATATGGGTCAGTTTTTATAGTCGCATATTTTTCATTATCTGATTCAGAGCGAGTATTTAAATAATTTAAATCGTTGTGAATCTGCTCCTTTTTTACTTTTGGATCGTAAATTACTAACTCTGCTTGTTCTTCAATCAATTTATCTGCTACATAAATAGCAGCAGATTCTCTGGTGTCGTTAGTATCTTTTTTAAAGGCCCACCCTAAAAATGCTATTTTTTTCCCAGATACCGTATTAAAGAGAGTCGTTACAATTTTGTTGGCAAATCGACTTTTTTGATGATCGTTCATGATAATCACTTGTTCCCAATAATTGGCTACACTCTCCAATCCGAAGGACTTCGCAATATAGACTAAGTTTAAGATATCTTTTTGAAAACAAGAACCTCCAAAGCCTACCGATGCTTGAAGAAACTTGGGGCCTATACGTGAGTCCATTCCTATTGCTTTTGCTACTTCGGTAACGTCAGCTCCGGTAACCTCACAAAGCTCAGACATAGCGTTTATTGAGGAAACTCGCTGTGCCAAAAAAGCATTGGCGGTCAATTTAGATAGTTCTGAAGACCAAACATTGGTGGTTAAAATATTATCTTTTTTCACCCAACTTGCATAAATATTGACTAAGCTTTCAATAGCTTTTTTACCTTTAGGAGATTCCTCGCCACCAATAAGAACGCGATCTGGATTTAAAAGATCTTGTATGGCAGTACCTTCAGCTAAAAACTCAGGATTCGACAATATTTGAAAATTAACACCATTACCCGTATTGTCTAGGATAGTTTTAATTGCTTGTGCCGTTCGCACGGGTAGGGTAGATTTTTCTACAACAATTTTGTCGTTTTTTGAAACCGCTGCAATTTGTCTGGCACATAATTCAACATACTTTAAATCTGCTGCCATGCCTTTTCCTTTTCCATATGTTTTAGTAGGAGTGTTTACCGAAATAAAAATCATATCAGCCTCTTCAATGGCTTTTTCAACTTCAGTGGAGAAAAATAGGTTTTTACTTCGTGTCCGTAATACTATTTCATGTAATCCTGGCTCATAAATTGGTAGTTCAGCATCGTTCTTATTATTCCAATCATCGATTCTATTTTGGTTAATATCAACGACTGTAACTTGTATGTTTGGGTTTTTGTCTGCAATCACCGACATCGTAGGTCCTCCAACATATCCAGCACCAATACAGCAGATTTTATAGGGCATATAATTTAATTTTAATTAATTCTAGAATTTTTTAATTTAGTGGTTAGAGGTTTTTATATTTGTTTAATACTTGCTTCTCTTTCTTATGTTTCGGCACAATATAGTAAACCTTGAGTTAAAATCTATACCTTTGTGGAATCGATATAGATTAAGATTATGCTCTTTGAACTAATAATTCTAAGTTTGAAAAAGTTGATTAAGTAGTTTAATGTTTTTTTCAATTTGAAATAAATTTCTAGATACTGTAAAACAATTTTCAGCAATTTGAAGATATTTGACTTTATCTGATGCAAGGTAATTTAATTTTTGTGATATTAAGTTAAAATCATTATAACAAAAATATCCTAAATTATATTTAGTAATTACCTCATCGGGATTAGAATTTAATGATATAACTGGGACCCCGCGCAACCAAGATTGAATGAATACATTTGAAAAACCTTCTGTTAAACTGGTATTTATTATCAAGTTACTTTCACTTATATTTTTATTGACATATTCATTACTCTGCTCTCCATGATAATTAAGATTATTCATAGCTTGTATTTTTTTTAGTAATTTAACCCCATAGGGACTATTTGTTTCAATTCTTCCAATAATATGGAAAGAAAAGTTTTTACGATTATTATATGAATTTGCAAGTTTTAAGAATAATTCCATTCTTTTGACAGGGCGACCGCTACCAATCCAAAGAATTTGAAACTTTTTTGAGTTTTTCTTTTTATAATATGCTTTGAATGACAAATTGGCATTATAGGGATGCATATTGTATACTTTTTGAATTGGCCTTATACCTTGCTTTTCCAAAAGTTTTTTTTGAAAACTTGTTTGAACAATAAAGTTACAATGCACATTTTTTTTAACTTTATTGAGCATCCACTTTCTTACTGTTGTAGTCAAACTCAATTGGTTTAACTGCAATGAATAGTTATCGGCAACATGTATAAAATAAGGTATTTTTTTGTTTTTAGAATATTTTGATAGGTGGTATGAAAAAGAATTTAATATACGTTGATAAATTATATCTGGTTTTTCTTTTTCTAGAATACGAGAAATTGTTTGCGCCACTGGAAAATATAATAGTTTTCTATTATAAGAAGGGTAAGGGGTAATAGAATATATTTTATAACCATCAATTACATTAACTGTGTTAGGATACACTCCTTCATAAGCTATAAAAAAAATATCATACTTTTGTTTTAAATGATCTGCAATAATTCTACATTGATATTCTGCCCCACCTTTGGCAAAAGGATAGAAACCTGTCTCTTATACACATCTGACGCTGCCGACGACTCCTTACGTGTAGA
>CAJXPE010000059.1 GCA_913057965.1 uncultured Marixanthomonas sp.
TCTCTTAACTTCGCTGCTTCTTCGTATTTTTGCTTTTTTACTACTGAATTTTTAAGCTCTCTTACTTCTTCAAGTTTCGCTTCAATTTTCAATATTTTATCTGGCACATTAATATTTGTTATATGTACTCTTGAGCCTGCTTCATCTAAAGCATCTATCGCTTTGTCTGGAAGGAAACGCTCGGTCATATACCTATTTGTCAATTTTACACAAGCTTCTAAAGCTGCATCGGTATAATCAACATTATGATGACTCTCATATTTATCTTTGATGTTTTGCAATATTTCTAACGTTTCTTCAATGTTTGTAGGCTCTACAATTACTTTTTGAAAACGTCGCTCTAACGCACCATCTTTTTCAATATGCTGACGATATTCGTCTAAGGTTGTAGCACCAATACATTGAATTTCTCCACGTGCTAAGGCTGGTTTAAACATATTGGAAGCATCTAATGAACCTGTTGCTCCTCCAGCACCAACAATGGTATGGATTTCATCAATGAAAAGAATAATATCATCATTCTTTTCTAGCTCGTTCATTACAGCTTTCATACGTTCTTCAAACTGGCCACGGTATTTTGTACCAGCGACTAAGCTTGCTAAATCGAGTGTAACCACTCGTTTATCGTATAAAATTCGAGAAACTTTTCGTTGAATAATACGAAGTGCCAACCCTTCGGCAATGGCACTTTTACCAACACCGGGTTCTCCAATTAGTAATGGATTGTTCTTTTTTCTCCTACTTAATATTTGTGAAACACGTTGAATCTCGTTTTCACGCCCTACCACTGGGTCTAATTTATCATCTTCGGCCATAGCCGTTAAATCCCTTCCGAAGTTATCTAAAACTGGGGTTTTGGATTTTTTGTTTCCTTTTGAACTGCCTCCGGTAAAAAGGTTTTCCTTTCCGCCATCAGCTGCCGAAGCATCATCATCGCTTGGAAATGACTCAGCGCTTGGGCTATCTATAAAATCTTCATCGTTTGCCATCATTAGCTTAAATTGATCTTTAACACCGTCGTAATCAACTTTCATTTTTATCAATAACTTGGTGGTTGGGTCATTCTCATTTCGGAGAATACACAACAATAAATGAGCGGTATTGATAGAAGAACTTTGAAACAGTTTTGCTTCTAAAAAAGTTGTCTTTAATGCTCGTTCTGCTTGACGGGTTAAATGTAAATTCTTTTTATCGTTTGTATTGCTTTCAATATTTGGGTTTGCAGGGCTTAGTATTTCAACCTTTCTTCTTAAGTGGTTTAAATCTATATCCAGTGCGCTCAAAATAGACACAGCCTTACCATTGCCATCACGTAATAAACCTAACATTAAATGTTCGGTTCCTATAAAATCATGACCCAATCGTAACGCTTCTTCTTTACTGTAAGCTATTACATCTTTTACTCTCGGTGAAAAATTATCATCCATATATTAAATTCCTTATACTTCTAAAAATACTAAATTACCCTTAGTACGACAAATATTATACCTTATTTAAGAGTATAGTAGTAAAAGGACAAAAAAACTTACTAATATCAAAGGGTAAGTATGTATAGTTATTAACTATTTTAAGTGTAAAATATGTTAATAAAATAGTGAATAATAGCCTTCAAAACACTTCTAAAAAGCTTGGAAATAGTGTATATTGCTCGTTAAGATTAAAAGTAAAATTAAACTATATATTTTATGGCTGAAGGTGAAAAATTAATTCCCATAAACATTGAAGATGAAATGAAATCGGCCTACATTGATTATTCAATGTCGGTCATTGTGTCACGTGCGCTTCCTGATGTACGTGATGGGATGAAGCCTGTACACAGAAGGGTTTTGTTCGGTATGCATGAATTAGGTGTTCGGTCGAACACTTCTCATAAAAAATCAGCAAGAATTGTAGGTGAAGTTCTTGGTAAATACCACCCACACGGTGATACATCTGTATACGATGCTATGGTGCGTATGGCTCAAGAATGGAGTTTACGCTATATGCTTGTTGATGGTCAAGGTAACTTTGGCTCTATCGATGGTGATAGTCCGGCAGCGATGCGTTATACAGAAGCACGTATGCGGAAGATTTCTGAAGACATGCTCGCCGATATCGATAAAGAAACTGTTGACCACCAATTAAACTTTGATGATACTTTAGAAGAACCTACCGTTTTACCAACTCGTGTTCCTGGATTGTTAATTAATGGAGCTTCTGGTATTGCTGTAGGTATGGCAACTAATATGCCGCCACACAACTTAACCGAGGTTATTGATGGAACCATCGCCTATATTGAAAACAACGATATAGACATTGACGGACTCATGCAACACGTAAAAGCACCTGATTTTCCTACTGGTGGAATTATTTACGGATATGAAGGGGTAAAAGAAGCTTTTCATACAGGCCGTGGCCGGGTAGTTATGCGTGGTAAAGCTTCGTTTGAAGAAGTAAATGGTCGAGAGTGCATAGTTGTTACTGAAATACCGTATCAAGTTAACAAGGCGCATATGATCAAGAAAACCGCCGACTTGGTAAACGATAAGAAAATAGAGGGGATTTCAAATATTCGGGACGAATCTGACCGAAATGGAATGCGTATCGTTTATATATTAAAGCGTGATGCTATTCCTAATATAGTATTGAACATGCTATATAAATATACAGCTCTTCAGTCCAGTTTTAGTGTAAACAACATTGCACTTGTAAAAGGACGACCCGAATTATTGAACTTAAAACAATTAATACAATATTTCGTAGAGCACCGTCATGAAGTAGTGATTCGTCGTACCAAATACTTACTTCGTAAAGCGGAAGAACGTGCACATATATTAGAAGGATTAATTATAGCTTCAGATAATATAGATGAAGTAATTGCATTAATTAGATCCTCTTCAAATACTGAAGAGGCACGTCAAAAATTAATTGACAGGTTTGAACTAACCGAAATTCAAGCAAGAGCCATTGTTGAAATGCGCTTACGTCAATTAACAGGACTGGAACAAGATAAACTTCGTACTGAATACGATGAATTAATGAAAACCATTGAAGGCTACCGAGAAATTCTTGCTAGTGAAGATCGCAGAATGGAAATCATTACAGAAGAATTAGAAGAAATACGTGAAAAATATGGGGATGAGCGACGCTCAATAATTGAATACGCTGGTGGTGACGTAAGTATTACCGACTTAATTCCAGATGAGCAAGTTGTTATTACAGTTTCTCATGCCGGTTATATTAAAAGAACCTCTTTAACTGAATATAAGAGTCAAAATAGAGGAGGAGTTGGTTCTAAAGCTTCAACAACACGTAATGAAGATTTCTTAGAAGATCTATTTGTAGGGACCAACCACCAATACATGTTGTTCTTCACTCAAAAAGGAAAATGTTATTGGATGCGAGTTTTTGAAATTCCTGAAGGAAGCAGAACTTCAAAAGGGCGAGCTATTCAAAACCTAATTAATATTGAGCCAGACGACAAACTAAAAGCATTTATTTGTACAGAAGATCTTAAAGATGAAGAGTACATTAATAGCCGCTATGTCATTATGGCAACCAAAAAGGGACAAGTTAAAAAGACATCTCTAGAACAGTATTCAAGACCTCGATCTAACGGGATTAACGCCATTACTATTAAAGATAACGATGAGTTGATAGAAGCAAAGTTGACCACTGGTGATAGTCATGTTATGTTAGCTGTAAGGTCTGGTAAAGCCATTCGTTTTGAAGAAGAAAAAACTAGACCGATGGGCCGTAACGCTTCTGGTGTACGAGGTATACGATTAGGAAGTGACGATGACGAAGTAGTAGGAATGGTTACCATAAACGATGACGAATCTAATATTCTTGTAGTTTCAGAAAAAGGATACGGTAAACGATCAGACTTAGAAGACTACAGAATAACCAATAGAGGAGGAAAAGGTGTTAAAACCATAAATATTACCGAAAAAACTGGTAAATTAGTGGCAATCAAGAACGTAACCGATAGTGATGGGCTTATGATCATCAATAAATCTGGTATTGCCATTCGTATGGCCGTGGAAGATTTACGAGTAATGGGTCGCGCTACACAGGGAGTTCGCTTAATAAAAATGCGCGATGACGATGCTATCGCTGCGGTAGCAAAAGTTAAAAACGAAGACGATGATGACGATATCATTTCAGAAGATTCAACAGAAACTGAAAATGATTCTGGCACCACTCTTGATACTAATGATGAACAAACCGAAAACAACGAATAAAAATTAAGAAACAATGAAAAAGCAAATTTTAATAGCAGGTGCATTAACACTATCTGTTATAGCATTTGGACAAAAAAGAGAAATTAGAAAAGCTGAAAGAGCAGTAAACGATAGTGATTATACTGAAGCTGTTTCCCTGCTTAAAGAAGCAGAAGCCTCATTAGCATCTGCAGACAATGAGCTTAAAGCACAATATTATCTTGTTAAGGCTGAAACATATGCAGGCAGTGCAGGCGATGATTTTGCAAAAATGAAGATGGCTACTGATGCATATCAAAAAGCAGTTGAAATGGATG
This sequence comes from uncultured Marixanthomonas sp., assembly GCA_913057965.1. Taxonomy (GTDB): domain Bacteria; phylum Bacteroidota; class Bacteroidia; order Flavobacteriales; family Flavobacteriaceae; genus Marixanthomonas. The sequence continues at coordinate 4,520 of CAJXPE010000059.1, forward strand.
CTGCAAGTGAGTATGAACAAAGAATGAATGCCCTTCAGAAAAACCTACGTGCTGTATTAGTAAATAGCGCAATTAAAGATCAAAATTCACAAAACTTTAAAATGGCTGCTGATAAGTTGTACAACAGCTATATGGTTAGTAAAAAAGACACTTCAGATTTATATTTTGCTGCGAGTAATGCTGTAAATGCAAAAGATTTTGATACCGCATTAAAGTATTACCAAACTCTAATGGATTTGGACTATACAGGAGTCGCTAAAGAATATGTTGCTACAAATAAAGAAAGTGGTGAAATAAAGACCTTTGCTTCTAAGTCTGAACGTGACTTAATGGTAAAAGCTGGGGATTTTATTAAACCTGAAGAAAAAATGACCGATTCTAAGAAAGGGGAAGTTCTTAGAAACATGACTTTAATTTACATTGAAAATGGTGAAGATGATAAAGCTGCAGAGGTGATGGCTACAGCCAGAAAAGAAAACCCTGATGATATTTCTCTAATGCAAGCCGAAGCTAATATGGCTTATAAAACAGGAGATAAGCAACTTTACAATGACTTAATGCAAAACATAGCTAAATCTAACCCAAATAACCCAGAAATATTCTTTAACCTAGGAGTTACTAATGCTGAGTTAGGTGAAAAAGAAAAAGCTATAGAGTATTATGAAAAAGCAATTGAACTTAAGCCAGATTACGCTGCAGCTTTAATTAATTTAGCTGTTTTAAAACTTTCTAAAGAACAAGAAATTGTTGAAGAAATGAATGGTTTAGGTACCTCTAGAGAAGATAACGCAAAGTATGAAAAACTTAAAAGTGCGCGACTCGAAATGTACAAGGATGTTCGTCCAAATTTAGAGAAAGCAAATGAAATACGTCCTGATGATATTGAGATTACAAGGACATTAATGAATATCTATAGCCAATTAGGTGAGGATGCTAAGTTTAAAGAACTGAAAGCTAAATTAGCCGAATTAGAAGGTAAATAAGCAGTATCTATAAACTAACAGATTAAAAAAGGCGCTTTTTAAAAAGCGCCTTTTTTTATATTATACGTTTAATAACTCTCAATTTGTGAGTGTGTTCTCTAGCTTCATAATTAAATATCCCTGTATGATCTATACGGTCAATTCTTACTTTTCCGTGGGCATGGATAATATAATTATCTTCCATTATAATACCAACGTGAGTAATTAAGCCTTCGGCATTATCAAAAAAAGCTAGATCTCCCGGTTCACTTTCCTCAATAAAACTTAGCGCTTCGCCTTGAGTAGCTTGTTGACTTGCATCTCGTAATAGCTTATAACCATTTAGCTTATAAACCATTTGTGTAAATCCGCTACAGTCTATACCAAAAGGTGTTTTTCCACCCCATAAATACGGGCTGTTTAAATATAAAATAGCGGTGTTGATTATTTTTTCTTTCGGAAGTTTTTCAGAAATAGATTTTCCTTCAAAAGTATGAGTTAAAAATTTACAGTTATTAACTTGACATCCTAAAAATATGGAAAGTAATTGATTTTCTTTGGTCGTGACTATATCAACCAGATCAGTTGCATAAATGGGGGATTCTTTCTTTAATGTTCTATATTCCTCTTCAGAAATTAAAAGAATTTGTTTATTATCAACCCACCCCTCATATTTGTCAAAAAACAATCGAATCCGACTCCATTTCTTTCGCTGTTCTACAACCTTAAAAAGCTCACCATATAATACTTGTGAAACAAGTTCACTTGCATCAGATGGCTCAGCTCGCAACGGAACAACACTTAAATTACATAAGCCGTATTTCATATTCTTTTAAATCGAAAACTTATAAGGCTATACTATTAATTTCTTTCGATTACCATTGCAGATGCTCCTCCGCCACCATTACAAATAGCTGCAGCACCAAGTTTAGCATCATTTTGTTTTAATACATTTAGCAATGTAATAAGGATGCGAACACCGCTACAACCAAGTGGGTGACCTAACGAAACAGCACCTCCGTTTACATTTACGTTTGAAGAGTCAAGCCCTAATATTTTCATATTCGCCAATCCTACTACTGAAAATGCTTCATTAAACTCAAAAAAGTCAACATCACCTTGTGAAATACCAGCTTTTTCTAAAGCTTTTGGTAATGCTTTCGCTGGAGCTGTAGTAAACCATTTTGGTTCTTGGGCTGCATCAGCATAACTTTTAATGGTTGCAAGTGGGGTTAAACCGAGTTCTTTTGCTTTATCAGCACTCATTAAAACCATCGCACCAGCACCATCATTAATAGTAGAAGCGTTGGCAGCTGTCACTGTTCCGTCTTTACTAAAAGCAGGACGTAAGGATTTAATTTTTTCCATTCGTACGTTCTGATATTCTTCATCTTGTTTTACGATAACAGGTTCTCCTCGTCTTTGAGGAACTTCAACAGGAACAACTTCCTCATCAAATTTCCCTTCTTCCCATGCTTTAGCAGAACGATTATATGATTCAATAGCAAAGTTATCTTGATCTTCTCTGGAAAAATTGTGTTCCGTAGCACAAAGATCTGCACAAACTCCCATGGCATTTTGATCGTAAGCATCAACAAGTCCGTCTTTCTGCAATCCATCTATTAAAGTAGCAGGTCCAAACTTTTTGCCATTACGCATATGTACATAATGAGGAATATTGCTCATGCTTTCCATACCACCCGCAACAATAACATCGGCATCGCCTAACGCTATGGCTTGAGCAGCTTGCATAACAGCTTTCATACCCGAAGCACACACCTTATTAACCGTTGTACAAGGCACAGTATCTGGAATACCTGCACTCAAAGCAGCTTGACGTGCGGGAGCTTGCCCTACACCTGCCTGTACTACATTACCCATATAAACCTCTTGAACCGTTGTTGGATCCAAGTTAATTTTACCTAAGGCACCTTTAATGGCAGTGGCTCCTAATTGGGTTGCCGTTACAGAAGATAAACTTCCTAGAAAACTTCCAATTGGTGTTCTTGCCGCAGCTACTATTACAACTTCTTTGCTCATTATATAATTCTTTTTATTTTAAATTTCTATCTATATTGCCCAATACATTGGAACAATTAAAGACTGCGAATTTACGGATTTTATACTGAAATATCAATCTTTAGGTTTCCTGCTTTTGGGATTAGTCAGCGGTTATTTATACCTTTACTTATTGAAAACTACTTATGAATAATTTTTTCGCGTTATTTTCTAAAAACCAATCCCTTATTTACAAGGGGTTTCTCTTTATCATTTCTACATTTTTGGTTATTTACTTATTACCAAAAGGAGGTCAGTTTAAATATAACTTTCAAAAAGGAAAACCTTGGCAATATGAAAACCTATACGCTCCTTTTAGCTTCACAATAAAGAAAGATGCCAAAACGCTCGAGGACGAAGAAGAGACTATAAAAGACAATGCAACTCCTTATTTTGAATATGATGCAGAAATAGTAGAAAACAGCAAAGAAGAATTTTCTACTTTATTTGAAGATGCCTTTGTAGACAGCTTATATACCACTCCAGAAAACACAGCAAAAAACGAGGGACTTTCTGTTTTTAATGACATATACAGCAAAGGGGTTATAGATAAAGTGTATCCCTATGAAAAGGATAAACTAATCTATTTAAAAAGAGGAAATGAAATTGAGCAAGTGGCCTATTCGCAGTTTTCACAAAAAGAAAATATAAAAAGCAAAGTATCCAAATTGGTTTCTGAAAATGCTACCGAAGACATTAAAACTCTTTTGCAAAAAGTATTGGAGCGAGCGATTGTAGCTAACGTAAGTTTAAACACAAAGCTTACCGAAGCATCCATTCAATCTGAAATCGACGCGATAAACCCTAATAGAGGCGTAGTGGAAAAGGGCGGAAGAATTATCGCCAAAGGAGAAGTGGTAGAAGGCAATACTTTTCAAGTTTTAAATTCATTAAAAGCTGAATACCAATCACAAGTATGGAGTAAATCAAACTACTATTGGTTAATTGCAGGGTATATTATTATTGTATCGCTGGTGTTTTTAATGTTGTTTTTATTTCTGAAAAAGTACCGTTTCGATATTTTCAACAACAATACTAAAGTCACTTTTATTTTTTTCAATGTAGTCTTGATGGTTTTCTTGACCACAATAGTTGTCAATCTAGATGCCAAATATGTATATGTAGTTCCACTTTGTATTTTACCTTTAATTTTAAAAGCCTTTTTCGACCCAAGGTTAGGTATGTTTGTACACGTACTTACGCTCATGCTATTAGGGTTTGTTGTCCCCAACAGTTTTGAATATTTATTTTTACAATTAATCGCCGGGATCGTAACTATTTTAACGGTTTCTGAATTATATAGGCGTGCAAATCTATTTATTTCAGTAGGGCAGATCACCTTTGTATACATTATAGGCTATTTTGCCTTCTTTATTCTTCAGGAAGGAAATGTTCAACTTATTATTTGGGAGAACTTCGGGTATTTTATTCTTTGTGGTTTGGCCACTCTTTTTGCACATCCACTTATTTATTTATATGAAAAGATGTTCGGCTTAGTGTCTGATGTTTCTTTATTAGAGCTTAGCGACACCAATACCAAGCTTTTAAAAGAATTATCCAACAAAGCCCCAGGAACGTTTCACCACTCTTTAAACGTTGCAAATTTAGGGGAGGCAGCCGCCAATGAAATTGGAGCTAACTCCATGTTGGTAAGGGTAGGGGCGTTGTACCATGATGTCGGTAAAATGAGAAACCCAACGTATTTTACTGAAAATCAAGTGAATTCTGTAAACGCACACCAAGAATTAGACCCTAAAGAAAGTGCTAACATTATAATAGATCACGTTATAAACGGAATCGAAATAGCTCGTAAAAATAATCTACCTGATCGTGTAATCGATTTTATTAGAACCCATCACGGGACTAGCTTGGTGTATTATTTTTATATGAAAGAAAAAGAACAAAATGAAGACGTTGATGAAGAGGATTTTCGATATCCTGGACCAATACCGTTCTCAAAAGAAACTGCTATTTTAATGATGGCAGACAGTGTGGAAGCAGCTAGCAAAAGCCTTAAAGAACCTACTTCTTCAAAAATTGATGCTTTTGTAGAAAAAATAATTGATGGACAAATGGCGCAAGGACAGTTTTTAAATGCCAATATCACGTTTAAAGAAATACAGACCATTAAAAAGGTCTTGAAGAAAAAACTGAATAACATCTATCATCTACGAGTAGAGTATCCGGAATAGTTTTTGCTTTCTTCCGAGTTACACAATACACTCTAAAACTTATCTAAAACAAAAAATCCTCACCAAAAGTGAGGATTCAATGTGAGCCCGATAGGATTCGAACCTATGACCGCCTCCTTAGAAGGGAGGTGCTCTATCCAGCTGAGCTACGAGCCCGTAGCATTAAAATTAAAAAAACCGAACATTCTCATGTCCGGCTTTTTGTCGGGGTGGCAGGATTCGAACCTGCGACCTCCTGCTCCCAAAGCAGGCGCGATAACCGGGCTACGCTACACCCCGAAGTCTTTTTAAACTTCTTTTGTTTTTTAATATATCAACTAAAAATCAGTTTACAAAATATTCAAGACTGAATTAGTATTGCGGAGAGGAAGGGATTCGAACCCCCGGTACCCGTGAGGGTACAACTCCTTAGCAGGGAGCCCCGATCGACCACTCTGGCACCTCTCCAGTATGTAAAGAACGTTTATTCCTTAAATGCGGATGCAAATGTAGGGTAACATTCCGTTTTTAACAAACAAAAACTAACCTTTTTTACAATAAGTTTTTAAAATATTGTAGACTACTAATTTACGAGCCGATTAAACTGAATCTTTTATCTTAGAACAAATTAAAACGACCTTTTTTAAGGTGTAAATCGTAGTAAAAAACAAATATACATCACCTCCATCTTTTATTTTATGTTTTTTTCGAATGTTAGTAACAGATTCTGGAAAATTGCGGGTTGTGATGTTGGCCTTCTTAATAGCCTGTTTTTTCAGTTCTTTTCTTGAATAGGGCACAATGGTTTCAATTTTAAACCGACGCCCTGGAAACTCCCGAAGTGCTTCACTCGTATATAGGTGTGTGTTTTCGTGAAGCTTTTTCAGCTTAAAGTCGGTTGAGATCAAATTAAATGCGCCACTTTTTAATATCGCTGAATTTGGTTCGTATAAAAAACGCTTGGGCTCGTCATAGACAGCTTCAGATGTTTCATTGTAATTAAACCGATATGTTTCAGTTTCATTCTTTTTAAAGTTCTTGGTGATTATTTCTACGGAACCACTATAATCTTTTTTCAATAACCAAAGCAATTCTTTTACATCGTTATTTACTGCCACAACATGGACTTGAAACACATGGGGCAGCTCTTCCAATCCCGCTGAAATATCCAACATCGGAGCCGTTTTTATAAGTAACAACTCGCAAGAGGTTAATAATTCTGAGGTATGATTCGGAATATTTGGCTCACAATCTTTCAGAAAAAAAACCTTGCCTTTTGTTTCATGCCTTCGCGAAGGGTCTACATAAATAGTATCATAGATTTTACCCTGGATTCCTTTTAGTCCATCAATTGTTTCACAATTAATATTTGAAACTCCTAATTGTTTAAAGTTGTGTTCTGCAATCTCAGATAACGATTGGTTTACTTCAAAATGAGTTACCTGTTGTGCTTGTTTTGAAAAATAATAGCTATCCACCCCAAAACCACCTGTAATATCGGCTACTGTTTTTCCTTTAATTAAGGATGCTTTGTATTGTGCCGTGATTTCAGAAGAAGTTTGCTCAATATTTAGCTTGTTTGGGTAATAAATATTTTTAGCAGTGTACCATGTAGGCAGTTTTTTATCTGCTTTTTTTCGGCTTTCTATTTGCTGAATGAGCTCTTGTACCGTTATATTTTTAAAAGGACTTCCAGAAAAAGCAAGGGTAGAAATAGAGTCAGTATATCTTTTTATAAAATCCTGAACCTTACTATTTAATATTTCTTTATTGAAAGTGATACTATAAATTTTTGGTCAATCGTTTTACAATCTTGTATTCCGAAAGAAATTCCTTCGCAATCACTTTTAATGTGGTATATGTTGGTACGGCCAAAATCATGCCTGCAATACCAAATAGGTACCCGCCAATAAGAATAACGATAAAAATTTCTAATGGGTGTGAGCGTACACTTTTTCCGAAGATAACGGGCTGCGTGATTAAATTATCAAATAATTGCGCCAATGAATACCCTGCAAAGGTGTATAAGAGCAATGGTAATAATTCCGAAGAAAAATCGGCTCCTAAGTTATTAGACAGCACGACAAGCATCATCAAAGCGCCTGCGATAATAGGACCTAAATAGGGCACAATATTTAAGAACGCACAAATTAAAGCAATTGCTATGGCGTTGTTAATGTCTAAGAACAACAGCAGCACCGAATAAAACAGTGTTAATATCATTACTTGTAATAAAAGTCCGATAAAATAGCGAGATAGGAGTGATTTGGTTTTATTAAGCACCAATAAAATTCGTTTTTCACGCCCTTTTTTGGCAAAAGCCGTGACCATATTGGGAATTAGTTTTTCATCTCGTAAGAAAAAGAACGATATAAATAATATGGCAAATAAACCTACGAGAAATGTTCCTATGTTTCCGAAGAAAATATCAATAAAACTCGGGATAATCTCCATATCAAAGTTCTGCACATAATCTGTCCGCTTTATGCCTTCGACAATATCAATCTGTTTAACCCCTAGATAATCGGCTGCTTGAATGCTAAGTTCATTTAAATCGCTTTTAACAAGGTCAAAGTCTATGTTTGAAATACTCTTACTTTGTTCTACTATAATGGGAACGAAAATACGTAGCATTACTGTTATTATCGAAAGTATCAACAATAATGTTAAAATCGAAGCTATTGTGTTGCCCATTCTAAGGCGGTCTCTAAAAAAGACAAGTGCTGGGCGGCTTATTAAGGCAATAACAGCGGCAACCCCTAAATAAAGCAACAATGCTTGAATTTGAAAGACAAACCATAACAATATCAAAATACCGGCAAGGACTGCCAGTGCTCGTAAAATACCTAAAGAAATGGATTTAGCTTTTTCTTTCACACAGTAAATATAGCATAATCACGGTACACTATTTTAAAAGTTTTGTTAAGTTGAATAAAGCGATTCCCGTTGCTTGAACTACATTTAAGCTACTGTTATCTCCAAACATCTGTATATGAACACTTTGTGATATTAGATCTAATACAGCTTCTGAAACCCCATGCTGCTCATTTCCAATTACTAACGCTATTTTTTCATCGGTTTGAAGTTTTATTTTTTCCAAAGCAATGCTTTCGTCGGTAAGTTCTAAAGTGATGACTTTATAATTTTCTTTCGTAAGTAAATCTATCTCTGCCAAAATATCTTCTGAAATACGATAAGAAACCGTTTTATCAGTATTTCTGGCTGTTTTGCGCAATCGAGAGGAATCAAAATTAATGTCTGCATTGCAAAATATAATTTCAGAAACGCCAAACGCTTCACTAACACGGAACAATGCACCAACATTAGCTGGACTCTGTAATCCGTCGCATACTATTTTTATTGGAAACTTTTTACTGGGGAAGTCTGTTGAAGTATGGGTAAGTTGATTGGGCATTAGTTTTCAAAAGCGTATTTAATGATGTTGGCGCCCATTCGTAAGGCTTTTAACCTAATTTCTTGTGGATCATTATGTATCTCTGGGTTTTCCCAGCCGTCACCCAAATCACTTTCTAAAGTGTAAAGCAACACCAATCTACCTTCATATTCAATCCCAAAAGCCTGCGGTCGTTTGCCGTCGTGCTCGTGTATTTTGGGTAATCCTTCTGGGAAGTTAAATTGAGAACTAAAAATAGGATGGTTGGCCGGTAATTCTTTTAGTTCTTTGTTTGGGAATATTTTCACCAATTCTTTCCGAAGGTATTCGTCTATTCCATAATTGTCATCAATATGTAGAAATCCGCCGCTAATTAAGTAATTGCGAAGGTTTTCAGCTTCTTCAGGAGTAAAAAAAACGTTTCCGTGCCCCGTCATATGTACAAAAGGATAATCAAAAAGGTCGATGCTTCCTGGGGTAACCGTTTGAGTTTTTTCTGAAATTGCTGTATTAATTTGTTGATTGCAAAAAGTAGCCAAATTAGGCAATGAAGTAGGATTGCTGTACCAATCACCACCACCACCATATTTTAACACGGCGATCTCCTGAGCGTGTACATTTCCGAAGAAAAAAAGGAATAATAAACTACTTACAAGTATTCGCATAAGACCAAAAATACAAATTAAACTGCAAGGAATTATAGCTTACTTCGACTTAATGTTTGTAAAAAAGATTTTAAAGCTATGAAATATATAATCGCATTTGTTGCCATCCCTTTGTTGTTAGCAACCACATATTGTAAACCAAAAAACACTAAAGACCTGCCTGTAGACAAGACAGGGAATAAAGATTTGGCGTATGCCGAAACCTCCAATGCAAACCCATTTGCTGTGGTACAATTATTTACCTCGCAAGGCTGCAGTAGTTGTCCGCCAGCAGATCGCTTATTAGACAAAGTAAAAGAAGATTATGATAATGTTGCCGTGCTTTCATATCACGTAGATTATTGGAATCGATTGGGTTGGAAAGATCCTTTCAGTAAAAAGGAATACACTGAACTACAATATGCTTATGGAAACAAATTTGGTGGAGGAAATGTTTATACACCGCAAGCTGTCATTAACGGAAAACTACATTTTGTAGGTTCTAATGAAGCGAAAATGAAAGGAAATCTATCTAAGTTTCTAAAAGATTCTGCGGAAAACACCGTAGCTATTTCTGACATTTCTAAAAGTGGAAATACGATTTCTTTCAACCTGTCTCTTATACACATCTGACGCTGCCGA
>CAJXPE010000060.1 GCA_913057965.1 uncultured Marixanthomonas sp.
TCTACACGTAAGGAGTCGTCGGCAGCGTCAGATGTGTATAAGAGACAGTATATATTCCTTCAATCTAGAAACCGGTATGGAGCATTTTCATTATCTGTTTGAAGATGGCGAACGCTTGTACCCCGACCCCAGACCACTCAACCAAATTCGCAACTGGATTATAAAAAACAAATCCCTGTTGCTTGTCAATGAAGATGCCGACAATAAAATACAAGAAATTACTGGCGAAAAACACGTTGCCGTACCCGGAACACGGTTACCAAAGGCAATGTTGTTTGTCCCTTTGAGTGTTGGCACAGACGTTAAAGGATGCTTGAGCATTCAAAATCTGGATCGTGAAAATGCATTCAATGATTCTGATGTTCGGCTTTTAAGCACCTTGGCAAACAGTATGAGCGTCGCTTTGGAAAACGCAAGGCTGTTTAATGAAGCCGAACAGCGAAATGCCGAGCTGTCCGTAATAAACAGTGTACAGCAAGGTTTGGTTGCCGAAATGGACATGCAAGGCATTTACGAATTGGTGGGAGAACGAATACGGTCTTTATTTGATGCTCAAGTGGTTGCTATTTCAACCTTTAACCATAAAAAAAGTTTAGAAGAATTCAATTATATTTTTGAAGATGGCCAGCGGTTTTCGTTAGAACCACGTCCCATCGACACGTTTAGGAAAAAAATAATTATATCTAAAGATTTGATTTACTTAAATGAAAATGCTGATGAAATGTGGACAGAAATTACAGGCGAAGCACCTACCGTTCTTCCTGGCACCCAATTTACCAAATCTGCACTTTACGTGCCTATGATCGCTGGCAAGGAAGTAAGGGGCTATGTCAGTTTACAAAATGTGGAAAGTGAAAATGCCTTTTCAGAATCTGACATTAGATTGTTGAGCACCTTAGCAAACAGTATGACGGTAGCCTTGGAGAACGCCCGTCTTTTTAACGAAACCACCCGCCTTTTGGAAGAAACAAAACAGCGCGCCACCGAATTGCAGACCGTTAACAAAATAAGCCACGCCTTGGTTTCACAACTAGACCTTAAATCGCTTATAAAATTGATTGGCGACCAAATGCTTCAAACCTTTAATGCAGATATTGTGTATTTGGCAATCCACGACCGAAAGGCCAATATGCTTCACTTTCCATATATGTATGGCGAAGATGATGCAAACTCAAGGGAATTCGGCAACGGAATTACCGAAAAAATAATAATCAGTAAAGAACCATTGCTCATCAATGAAGATATGGAACGAGCTTATGAGGAAATAAAAGCCGAAAAGAAAGGAAAATGGGTACAGTCCTATCTTGGTGTTCCTATTGTTGTTGGTGATACTGCAACAGGTGTTATTAGTGTTCAAAGTACCGAAAGACAAAACCGCTTTAATGAATACGATTTACGATTACTAAAAACAATTGCGGCCAATGTTGGAGTTGCCATGCAAAATGCTGAAGCCTATGAAAAGCTTCAAAAAGCATTAAAAGAATTAGAATCTGCGCAAGAGCAGTTAATTCAGCAAGAGAAACTTGCTTCTTTGGGTCAGTTATCTGCTGGTATCGCACACGAAATCAAAAACCCGCTGAATTTTGTGAATAATTTTTCTGAATTGAATTTAGAACTTATTGATGAAATTAAAGACGAACTTAAAAAGTTAGCCAACAGCCCTGAAAAAGAAGAAATAAAAACCATTCTCGATGATGTAATTGCAAACCAGAAGAAAATACACGAACATGGTTCACGGGCTGATAGCATCGTTAAATCCATGTTGCTTCATAGCCGTGGAGGTGATGGCACAAGGGAAGCCTCGAATATAAACGACATGCTTAAAGAGTATGTCAACCTTGCGTTTCATGGTATGCGCGCTGGCAAAAAACCGATGAACGTGACCTTGAACTTTCAGTTGGGCACATCCATTCCCACTGTTCCGGTTATTATAGAAGATATTAGCCGGGTTATCCTCAACCTATGCAACAACGCTTTTGATGCGATGTACGAACGACTTAAAAAAGAAAGCACAGAAGATATCTATCAACCTAAACTGACTATTAATAGCTTCGAAAAAAACAATAATGTAATTATAGAAGTCAAAGACAATGGTTTTGGTATTCCAGTAGCGCTTCAGGATAAAATATTGATGCCGTTTTTTACCACCAAAAGAGGAACTGAAGGAACAGGCTTAGGGCTTTCCATTACAAACGATATTATTAAAGCTCATGGGGGCAGCTTACAAATTGAATCGAAAAAAGGAGCCGATTCATTCACTAAATTCATAATTAATTTACCAATTTAAACATATATGGACATGAAAATATTAATAGTAGATGATGAACGGGACGTGGAGACCCTGTTCCGTCAAAAATTCAGAAAAGAGATCCGGAGCAAAAAACTAGAATTAAGTTTTGCGTTCTCTGGACAAGAAGCCTTAGACATCTTACAACAACAAGATCCGCCCGAAGTAGTGTATGTTTTTTCAGATATCAATATGCCCGGAATGACAGGCTTGGTATTGTTGGAGCATATTAAAAAGAAATTTCCTGCGATCAATGTATCCATGATTTCGGCTTATGGCGATAACGAAAATTATACCAGGGCAATGGATTCCGGTGCTAAAGAGTTTTTTACTAAACCAATTGATTTTGAATCCTTGCGAAAAGAAATAGGAACGCTCATCTAATTGAGAGAAAATCAGTGAACGAATACTTTTATAAATAATAGAAATCATGGCAAAGATATTAGTAGTTGACGACGAGGCAGATTTGGAAATGCTCATCAAGCAAAAATTCCGAAAACAGATACGTGGAGGCGAATATGAGTTTTATTTTGCCGAAAACGGAAGGGTCGCTTTAGAAAAACTGGGAACCGAACCCGAAATGGATATTGTATTAAGCGACATCAACATGCCTGAAATGGACGGGCTTACCCTATTGACCAAACTCAACGAGTTAAGTCCTCTTATAAAATCGGTGATTGTTTCGGCTTATGGCGACATGGAAAACATTCGTACTGCCATGAATCGTGGCGCATTTGATTTTATTACAAAACCCATCAATTTTGAGGACCTCACTCTTACCATGGAAAAAACCCTAAAGCATGCCAAACTTTTAAAAGAAACGCTTCAAGCTGTAAAAGAAAACAACATCCTGAAAATGTATGTGGATGAAAACGTGCTCAATTTCATGGGTAAGAAAGAATTTGAATCTATCATTATGGCTAACGAAACCATTGAAGCCTCGGTCATGTTCGTAGATATTTGTGGCTTTACATCTATAAGTGAAACAGCTTCGGCAGATACCGTTGTTACTTTAATCAATTCATATTTCGATGTAATGGTAAAAGAAATCATGGAGCAAAAGGGATATATAGACAAATTTATCGGCGATGCGATCATGGCTGTTTTTACGGGCGAATATCATTTAGACCGCTCTATAGACGCAGCGCTAGCCGTTTGCGGAAAGATAAATAGTCTGCCCGCTTTTGGCCGAAAATTACAGTTTAAACCGAAAGTGTCTATTGGAATAAAAAGTGGGGAGATGATTACGGGTAATATTGGTTCTGAAAGTTTAAAACGCCTAGATTATACTGTTATTGGTGATACGGTTAATACCGCTGCAAGGCTTCAAGGTGCCGCAGAAGAAAATCAGATTATCATTAGTGAAGATTGTTATAACAAAGTGAAAGAATCTTTTAGATGTGAAAAAGTTGGGAATATTTCACTGAAAAATAAAGCAAACCCGATGACGATTTATCAAGTCTTGGAATAATGTAGATGTTAGATTTGAGACATTAGATATGAGAATTATTGATCAGTTAAATTAAAATGAATTAATAATGGAAACAAACGACCCACTAAAAGAACAAAAGAAAATAGAAGCACAGATTAAAAAACCCTCGCATACTGAAGAATTGGTCGACCATTATTGGGGCAGTATTAATTATGTGTTTGGACTTATAAAAGCTTCTGAAATTAAAGCTGGACTTATCCTTTCGTTTTACGGGATATTATTGAACTTTATCTATCAAAATATGGGGATTGTTTTTGTTCAGCCATCAAAAGATATTCCGTTATATATTCTAATGGGGTTATGGTTTGCCTGTACAGTGACATCTATTTATTTCAGTATTCGTTGTTTTATGCCTAGAATCGAAGCTAAATATGATAAAAACATGTTCTTTTTTGGCGATGTAGTTACCAAGTTTGGTAGCATTAAGGAGTTTTCAAGGGTTTTCTATAAAACTAGCTTGGATGAAGAAGAGCTTTTTGACCAACTAGGACAACAGATATTTATTATTTCAAAAATAGCGGCTTATAAATTCAGAAATGTAAATAGATCCTTGCGGTTATTGGCGTTGAGTCTTGCATTATTATTGGTAGTGGTTGTTTATACTCTAGTAATTGGTTTGTAATTTTATTAAATAAAAGTGCGAGAACATTCCGTCCCTTTAGCACAAATTATAAAAAATTAATACCGGCTATAACAGTCCCTAAATAACCACGCGACACCAAATAAAACTTTTACATTCTATTTGCTTACTTCCTTAAAAAAGTTATCTTTGCACGCGATTTAATCCAACCTCTGGCGAAAACCGTGTATGTTGTTTTAAACAAGAACTATAGATAAACAAAACAATGGAATCGTTAATTAAATTTGTTCAAGACGAATTTGTAACTAAAAAAGAATTTCCAAAATTCGGTGCTGGTGATACAATCACTGTGTATTATGAAATTCGTGAAGGTGATAAAACAAGAACTCAGTTTTTTAGAGGTGTTGTTATCCAAATTAAAGGAACAGGAACTTCCCAAACATTCACCATTAGAAAAATGTCTGGTACCGTTGGTGTAGAGCGTATCTTCCCAATGAACTTGCCTGCACTACAAAAAATCGAGATCAACAAAACTGGTAGCGTACGTAGAAAACGTATTTACTACTTTAGAGGTCTTACTGGTAAAAAAGCAAGAATTAGAGAAAAGCGTAGCTAAGCTCTCTTTCAGAAGAACAACAAAAAAGCGATCTATTTCAGGTCGCTTTTTTTATGAACAAATGTTAACAACCACCGTTTATAAACTGTTTATATTAAATCATTTACATTTCTTGCTTTTTCAAAAAAGCGTTTTATATTTACCCTATCAAAATGATGTAACAGTCATTTCGAAAACATAAAATAACGTTCTTTATATATCTTTTTTTAATTGTTTGAGATGCTAACAATCTCACGAAAGTTAGTTTTTAGATTAAGAAAAGTAGAGACAAGTTTTAGGATTGTACTATATTTTATAATACAATCCGTTCTAATGAATTTGTTCTCGACTGTTGAAATCGCGTCACAACTGCAAGGGTTTAATAAACTTGCTTCACATTGTAAAAAATGAGTTGGTAACGACAGGTTTCACAAGGAGCCATATCAAGGTAGCAATACGATGATATGGCTTTTCTTGTTTATAGCATATCAATATTATTTCTTCAGAAAAAATAAGCTACTATATTCTTCACTTTAATTTTAAGTATCTTTACCAAAATTTTGAAACCCATAACAGCTTATGAAGCTAAGAGCCGATAGTCTTGTTAAATCGTATAAAGGTCGTAAAGTAGTAAAAGGGATTACTGTTGAAGTAAACCAAGGGGAAATAGTAGGTTTATTAGGCCCTAACGGAGCTGGGAAAACCACTTCGTTTTATATGATCGTGGGATTGATAAAACCCAACGGGGGACAAATATTTCTAGAAGGAACCAATATCACCAAATTCCCGATGTACAAGCGGGCTCAAAACGGAATTGGCTATTTGGCACAAGAAGCCTCTGTTTTTAGGAAGTTGAGCATTGAAGACAATATTTTAAGTGTTTTACAATTAACCAAACTCTCTAAAAAAGAGCAACTCATGAAAATGGAATCGCTTATTGAAGAGTTTGGGTTGAGTCATATTCGAAAAAACCGTGGTGATCTTTTAAGTGGTGGCGAACGTCGTCGTACTGAAATTGCCCGTGCCCTAGCAACCGATCCACATTTTATTTTATTAGATGAACCTTTTGCTGGTGTTGACCCTGTTGCAGTAGAAGACATTCAGCGTATTGTAGCGCAATTAAAAGACAAAAACATTGGTATTCTTATTACCGATCACAACGTACAGGAAACTTTAGCTATTACAGACCGTACATACCTAATGTTTGAAGGGAGTATTTTAAAACACGGCGAACCGGAAGATCTTGCCAATGATGAAATGGTCCGCAAAGTGTATTTAGGCCAAAACTTTGAACTTCGGAAGAAAAAATTATTTCAAGATTAATCATAAAAAAACCCCGAAACAAAAATTTGTTTTGGGGTTTTACTTATCAAATATTACTACTTAGTTTTTTAACGATTTCATATCAATTACAAATCGATATTTCACATCGGAGTTTACAACTCGCTCGTATGCATCATTGATATTTTGAATATCGATCATTTCCACATCACAGGTAATATTATGTTCACCACAAAAATCTAACATTTCTTGGGTTTCCTTAATTCCACCAATCACAGATCCCGCTACACGCTTGCGTCCTAAAATTAAACCACCACCGTGAATAGGGTCTAACGGTTCAATAGCCCCTACGAGTACCATCGTTGCATCCCGTTTTAGTAATGCAATATATGGATTGGTATCGTGACCAACAGGTACGGTATTCAGTAAAAAATCAAAAGAATTAGCATGTTCTTCCATTTGCTTTTCATCTTTTGAAATCAACACCTCATCAGCTCCTAAGCTTTTAGCATCACCACTTTTAGAAGGTGATGTTGTAATCATAACAACATGTGCTCCCATAGCGTGTGCAAATTTAACACCCATATGGCCTAAGCCACCTAAACCAATCACACCCACTTTATCACCTTTTTTTACATTCCAATGTTGCAAGGGTGACCACGTGGTTATACCAGCACATAATAAGGGTGCTGTTGCTTTAATGTCGATGTTTTCAGGAATGGATAAAACAAATTCTTTATCCACTACTATTTTTTCGGAGTATCCTCCAAAGGTATGACCGCCCAAATGTTCGTCTTTACCATCATAAGTCATAATGGCTCCGTTTTCGCAATATTGTTCCAATCCTTCTTTACAAGAATCACATGTTTGGCAAGAATCTACCATACACCCTACTCCTACTAAATCGCCTTCTTTAAAGTTTTTTACTTTATCGCCCACGTTTAAAACACGGCCCACGATTTCGTGTCCAGGAACAACTGGGTATTTGGCTCCACCCCAATCGTCATTTACCGTATGAATATCACTATGGCAAACGCCACAGTAAAGGATATCAATTTCAACATCGGTTGGATTTACAGTTCGCCTTTCAATATCTAACGGCTTTAGGTTTTCTTTTTCAGCGTACGCTGCATATGCTTTTACTTCACTCATAGTTTATTTTTTTCTTTTCAGTAAAATAATCAATCTTACAGTAAGAAATAAGCAAAGAGCATAGTTTAACCTTACTTTATCATATACGAAACCAATTATATTCTTCCGTAGAAAAAAAGTAGAGTGGTTATTTTTTGTTCGAAAGAAGAGAGAGTACAATATAAATCCCAATAATAACCGGAATTGCTATAAATTTTAAAAGGAATACTGCTAGTAGGCAAATTAGAATAAAGATATACCGAACTAAGTTGCTCTTAACATCCCACGTTTTAAATTTTAACGCAAACAACGGAAGTTCTGCATTTAAAACTACACAGCTAAATAAAGTTAACCCAATTAAAACCCACGGATTTAGAATAACCGCTTCTATCCCTTCAAAGTATTGAAAGTGCAATATCAGTGGTAAACTTAAAATAAGTAAAGCATTTGCAGGCGTTGGAAGCCCTATAAAACTACTGGTCTGCCGAGTATCGACATTAAATTTTGCCAATCGGTAAGCCGAAGCCACTCCGATGAGTAGCCCAATAAAAGGAATATAAGTATTGAAACCGCTGTTCCAGCTATCTTCAGCAAAGATATCTGTAATAATTAGGGTGTGACCCAGTGTCGCTTCAGATAGTAATTGAACCATTACAATTGCTGGAGCCAATCCGCTTGTAATCATATCAGCTAAAGAATCCAGTTCTAAGCCCACATCGCTCTGTGCGTCAAAAACTCGTGCCGCGAGGCCGTCGAAAAAATCGAAGAAAATTCCGAAGAACACAAAAAACGAAGCGGTTATCAAATCGCCTGAAACAGCGAAAAGAACGGCTACACTTCCGCAAAGTAAATTTAACGACGTGATAATGTTAGGTGTCTGTTTTATCATATAAATGGTGTCTGTTTGTAAAAATAGCAAAGTATTTCCGTCTAACCGAGTATAAATACAATATGTAGCTAAAATTATAGTTTACTATTGTGTAAAATTGTAGGATATTTGCGCAAAATTATAAGCTTGAAGAAGAATTTACTTTTACTCTTTTTAATAACTACACTGGCAGTTCAATCACAAACGACGAGAAAATACTCGAATGAGTTTATGAACATTGGGGTCGATGCCGCTGCTTTTGGCATGGCTAACGCCGTTACAGCTTCTTCAGCCGATGTAAACTCTGGTTACTGGAATCCCGCAGGCTTAATCGCTGTAGAAGACAATCAACTTGCTTTAATGCACGCTTCGTATTTCGCCAATATTGCGAATTACGATTATGCCGCTTTTGCCATGCCACTTGACGATCGAAGTGTTGTCGCTTTATCGGTAATCCGTTTTGGGGTAGATGACATTTTAAACACGACACAACTTATAGATGACCAAGGAAACATTGATTATAACCGTATTAGTCTATTCTCTACAGCCGATTATGGCGTTACTTTTTCCTACGCCCGAGCCTTACCATTAGATGGATTGAATGTTGGGGTGAATGCAAAAGTAATTAGAAGGATTATCGGGGATTTTGCTTCCTCTTGGGGTTTTGGTTTTGATGCTGGACTTCAGTTTACCACTGGCGACTGGCGTTTTGGGTTGATGGCACGTGACATAACAACAACCTTTAATGCCTGGAGCATTGATGAAGACGAATTTGCTACCATACAAGGTGCTGTGGAAGGACAGAATCAAGAACTGCCTGAAACTACTGAAATTACCATTCCTAAATTACAATTAGGTGTTTCTAGAAAGTTCGTATTCCATTATGACTTTTCGCTATTAGCCGAAGTAGATTTTAATTTCCGTTTCGCCCAAACCAATGATATTTTTTCTACGTCTTTTACCAGTATGACACCCGCCGCCGGACTTGAATTTGGCTACATCGATGTAGTATTCGTGCGTGCTGGCGTTGGTAATTTTCAAAACATACAACAATTGGACGGAAGTGATTCGGTAGGTTTTCAACCCAATATTGGAGTTGGATTTAAGTATAAAGGTATTCAGGTAGATTATGCCTTGACTGACATAGGTGACCAAAGTGCTGCCTTATATTCTAATGTCTTTTCCTTGAAACTGGACTGGAGCGTTTTTAGATAATTTACACTTTCTTATTTCTGAAATTTTCCGAAGTACATAAAGAAAGCTTATTTTTGATCTAGCAATTTAAAAATTCTACTGTTCTGAAAGCAAAACTCTTCTTTTCTAAGCCGCTCTACCTTTTTACAGTAATAGTATTCTTTCTTCTGAATACTTCAGTAAAAGCCCAATACACCTCCCTTTCTGAAAGTGCCCAAGTAAGTATTTTAACGATTGGACCCGGGGATCAATTATACGATAAATTTGGGCATAGTGCATTACGAGTTCAAGATGAAGGCAATGGGTTTGATGTAGTATATAATTATGGCGTTTATGACTTTAGCACACCTAATTTTTATACCAAATTTGCGCAAGGCAAGTTATTATATCAACTTGATGTACGACAATATCAACCATTTTATGAAAGCTACGTAGCACAAAACCGATGGGTAAAACAGCAAATACTTAATTTAACCTATTCTGAAAAACAAGCAGTGTTTAATTTTCTTCAGAATAATGCCAAACCAGAAAACAGAAAGTACAAATACGACTTTTTTTACGACAATTGCGCTACGAAAATACGCAATGTGCTTAAAGAAGTTTTAGGCAATGAACTTGAATATAACGATGATTTTGTGGAAGAAGAACAGACCTTCCGCGAATTAATTCAAAAGAACTTGCATTGGAACACGTGGGGAAGTTTAGGGATCGATGTTGCCTTAGGTGCTGTAATCGATAAGCAAGCCACCGCTTGGGAGTATCAATTTCTACCAAATTATATTTTTAAAGCTGCTGAAACTGCAAGTATTACTCGAAATGGTAGCAAAGAAAAACTGGTACAAGACACCACTACTCTATTTAAAAATAATCCGACTGAAGACACCCCCTTCTTTTTTACCAGTCCGCTCTTTATTTTTGGACTACTCGGGGTTTTAATCATTTTTATAACCATTAAAGACCTAAAAAACAACACCCGAAGTCGGTTAATGGATATAATTATCTTTTTAATTACTGGTTTAATAGGTGTGTTTTTATTGTTATTATGGGTAGCGACCGACCATACCGCCACAGCCAATAATTATAATTTATTGTGGGCATTTCCACTCAGTCTGTTGCTTATAGGGGTTGTTGTAAAGCGTTTCCCAAAACAATGGTTACGCAAATATGTTTTCTTTTTAGTTGTACTTTTAGGGTTATTAACGGTCCATTGGATAACAGGAGTGCAGACTTTTGCACCTGCTTTATTGCCGCTGTTGGTCGCATTAGCCATTCGGTATATCTTTTTAATTGGGTATTTAAAGCGACAATAGAGCTGGATGCTTCGATACACTTCGGCTTCGCTCAGTGCACCGCATCTTAATTAATATTTACTTCCAACTCTGTAACGCTGATTGAGTGAATTCGGAAGACTGGCAAGGCTTACGGATTAATACCGAAAATTAAATACTGAATACTAATTTATTGTCCCCTGAAGAAAATAATCGTGCTTAGAGTCTTTAATACAATCTTACTATCCAAGAAAAAGCTACGGCGTTTAATGTAGTACAAATCGTACTGTAATTTTTCAATAGCATCTTCTTGGGTCATTCCATATTTGGCATTTACTTGTGCCCAACCGGTAACCCCAGGTTTTACTAAATGCCGAATTTCATAAAAAGGGATTTCATGTGATAGGGTTTCTACAAACACAGGACGTTCTGGTCTAGGGCCAATAACACTCATATCTCCTTTAATCACATTAATAAACTGTGGTATTTCATCAATACGGGTCCGTCTTAAAAATTTTCCAAAAGGCGTAATTCGAGTATCTTTTTTTTGGGCGTACTGAGCTCCTTTTTTTTCAGCATCAAGAATCATGCTTCGTAATTTATAAATTTTAAACGGTTCTCCGTTTCTACCCACACGTTCTTGTTTATAAAAAAGAGGGCCTCTATTTCCAAGTTGGTTGCCAATTATAATTAAAGGAGAGATTAGCACGCCAAATACTAAACCGATAACCGAAAGAAATAAATCCATCAATCGATGAAAAAATAAGTATAATTTATTTTGATTACTTCGACTAAACGGAAAATATCTGTAAAAATCATCAGCTATAAATTGTATAGGAACTTTACGGTTCAACTCTTCATACACATTAGTATATTCTTTTATAGGCACTCCTCTTTCTAACAATGAAATTAGTTTGTTATTTAGCACAGCCGTCATTTCTTCTGATTTTGAAATCGCTACCACAATTTCTGAAATGGTATGTTTTTCAACCGTTTCTGATATTGAAAGGCTATCAAATTCAATCAACTTATCGGTTTCGTATTTTTTAACTCCTGTGTTTATGTATCCTATTACCCTGTAATTGGGGTCGGATTTCTCTAAGGAGTTAACTACCCATTCTATGTCTTCAGAATTACCAATAAGCAATACTTTTTTAAAAAAACGGGGTGCCGAAATAAACGTTATATAAGCGTAACGCCACACAAATAAAGCTACGTTAATAGCAAAGAAGAAATAAAGAATCTGCAACCGATTGGCTGGTAACGTGGGGGTATAAAAAGGAGTTAATAAATAAAACAGAACCGTTACCGATGCTGTAAGTATTATATTTTGGGTTACAGTTTCTAATTTACTTGCCTTTTGCAAGTTGTATAATTCAAAGATAGTTGCAAAAACAGTTAAATACAGTGCCAATACAATAGACCAAACCCAATGTTGAGAGTTTATTTTAAAGTAATCAAAGTTAAAAATCTGTCCTATTCCATACAGCAATAAAAGCACACTCACGATATCGAAAATACGCAATAGGATTTTTCGTTCGGAAATTTCAAAATGAATGTTTCCCTTTTGAGTCATTGATTGGGGATTATCTTGTAAAAGTAGAAAAAAAATAAGGGTTAAGAAGCTAATTTATTTTTTAGATAGCTAGTCGTCTTGCTTTTCGTGAGGAGTGTTTATGATATCGAATTGTATGGCTTGAAGCATTAACTGAAAGCCTAATATTATAAGCAATGCACTTATCATGATAGTACCAACAGGTGTCAAGGTTTCATTACTAGCATAATGATACCAGTTAATACCTCCAAAAATAACACCTCCAAAAAACAGCAAATGACCAAATATGATATACAATGTTCCTATATTAAAATTGTACACAAAATATGCTTTCCAAATACGTGAAATAAACTTTTTAAATAGGTTAACACTAAAAATAAAAGGCATGTTGCCAATTTTCATGTTTGATATTTCATCGCCATAAATGGCCGGCATGGCAATTTCCTTGATTTTAGCTTTATGAAAATACAATTCTGCAATGAGGGAGGTCTCAAAAAAATAGTTGTTAGCTACCGAACTCTTATCTATTAGCTTTAAGCTTCTTGTTGCAATAGCAAAAAAACCATTGTTAAAGTCAAAACAATTCCAATATCCTGTAGCTACTTTACTCAAAAAAGAGAGAAAGAGGTTTCCAAAACGGCGATTCCAGGGCATGTTTTTAAGGGCTTTAAAATCTCGAAACCGATTTCCTTTAACAAAATCATACGTTCCGTTCAATATTGGTTGTACCAATTGTGGAATGTAATGGGTATCCATTTGGTCATCCGCGTCTAGTTTAACAACTACTTGTACATGTGATATCGATTCAAGGTAAGTAAACCCACGCTTAGTAGCCCCACCAACCCCTTCGTTTTTATCTAGTTGTAAAACTGTAATATTAGTAGATTTTTCAAGTATTTGTTTCGGTAAGGGTTCTTGACTACAATCATCTACAATAACAATATTAGAGCTAAACTGCAATGCTTTCTGCACTACCTTTTCTATTTGTGTACTTGCATTATAATATGGAATTACAATACCAATTTGTTCTTTGTTAAAATTCATTTTAAGTAGGTAATATGCTTGTATTAAGGATTGATATCAAGTTGTAAAATAGATTACTAAGTTGCGTAAAGTTAAAAATCATTTAACCCTGTAAGGTATTATTCCAAAGTTTTTTTACTTTTTTCCAATCATATTGTTCTACTTTTTTTCTTGCATTCAAGGTAATTGCTTCTACATTAAACGAATTGGTCAGCATGCTTTTAATTTTGTTTGAAAAAGCTTCTACCTCATTCGTTGGAGTTAAAAGTCCATCTTTTTTATCTTCTATTAAAAAAGGCATCCCACCCACATTTGTCGAAATCACAGGTAATCCCAAGGCCATCGCCTCAATAACACTTACCGGAGTATTATCAATATTTGTGGTATTTATAAATATATCATATCCCTGTGAATGTTGTATCCACTCGGTTTTGGACAAGCTGCCAGTAAAAGAAACAGGTAACTTTTTTTGGTCTACATATTTTTTACACCTATCTAGAGAGCCATCTTTTTCAGGACCAATCATACAGAGTTCTGCTTCTTTATAACCCGTATGTATCAAATTTTCTAATACATGAATTGCTAACATTGGATTATAAATTTCAGAAAAAGAACGTACCCAAAGAAGTTTTGGTTTAATTTTCTTTCGGAGCAAAAAGGGATAGTCTGCTATTTCAATAGTATTAGGAATATAAACTAAGTTGCCATACCCTTCTTTTTTAAAAGTCTCCAATAAATAATGAGAAGGGGCTACATTTACCTGTGCCTTTCCAAACAATTTTTTGCTTTGTTTTTTACTTTTTTGTATTCTGCTAGGTAAGTTACCTCCATGTAAAATAGGAATATAGGGTATGTTAAAAAAGCGACATAATGAAGCTGTTTGCACTGCATATTGAAAATTTAAAGTACTATAGGTGTCTATTAAAACAAGATCTGTCCATTTTCTATTTTTATACACACAATATAACATCTGTCTCTTATACACATCTCCGAGCCCACGAGACCTCTCTACATCTC
>CAJXPE010000061.1 GCA_913057965.1 uncultured Marixanthomonas sp.
GAGATGTAGAGAGGTCTCGTGGGCTCGGAGATGTGTATAAGAGACAGGCTTGTAAACGAGTTAGATGAAGTGTTTTTAGGACCAAAATTGACAGGTAACTTAGAAACCGATCTAAAAAACATTAAAACGGAAAAACAAATCGATTTTTACGATGTGGGTATCCCTGGTTTTAGGGGGGAACCCGAAGAAAAGATACCAAACCTTGTAGGACAAGTTATTACACCGCTTTCGGTTGATTTGGAGGGGCTTTATAAGTACATGAACGGTTATTATAAAAAATTAAAAATTAAAAGAAAATGGGAAGCTGAAAATAATACAGTTGTCAGGATTATTAATTTTTATACCCCCGCTTTTTTTAAAGAAGCTTATCAAATTCCTGAAAATCGATTGTACGATTTTTTATTGTTTTGTATAGAAACTACAGATATTCAAACAAATTTTAAAAAAGAAAATTATGTAAAAGTAGTTTCTGTGTTTGAAGAAAAGGGTGTTGAGTATTCAAATCGACTTAAAGAGCATAAACAAGAAAAAAAGGAATAAAGGATAATTGTTGTAACAATAACAAGTATTTTACGTCCAATAATTACACAGTTTACTATGAAGTTTTTAAAAATTGCAATTCTTATTGTTGTACTTCCTCTAATAACGGCATCTACTGCTGTACATAAGTTTTATGTAAGTACCACCAATATTGAGTATGTACCTAAAAAACAATCGATTCAGATAATCACAAAGATTTTTATAAACGATATTGAAGATGTGCTTCAAAAACGCTACGATCCGTCTATTTCAATAGCGACTACCAAAGAGAAAGAGGAAGATGTAGCTTACTTAAAAAGATATATTCTTCAAAAGTTGAAAATTAACGTGAACGGAAAACCTGCCGAATTAACTTATATAGGTAAAGAATATGATATTGACGTGGTAAACGCATACATTGAAATTACAGATGTTAAAGAATTACATTCCATAGAGGTAAAAAATGAGATTTTAATGGATCTTTTTGAAGATCAACAAAACATTATTCATATTAAAACCCCTAAAACAAAAAGAAGTTTCATCTTGGATGCCGATAATCCTAAAGATATGTTAAACTTCGACTAATTCAATTTTCATTAAGCATAAGAAAAACTACATTTAAACCCTTTTTAAAATTACAGAAACTTTTATTATGAAATTACTCAAATGCCTTTCCTTGGTAGTATTATTCCTTTCAGCAGGAATGATATACGCACAGGACGAAAACAATAGTGACGAACGGGAACCAGGTCACATTAACAACAACCGCTTTAAACAACTGTACGAAGAGTTTTCTACTCCCAATCAGTATAGAAGCGCTAGTGGTGCCCCTGGGCCAAAATATTATCAACAACGAGCCGACTATAAAATGGACATCGAACTTGATGATGTAAATAGAAAAATATCGGGTAACGAAACCATTACCTACACTAACAACTCTCCAGATGTATTGGAATATCTTTGGGTTCAGTTAGATCAAAACGTTCGTGCTAAAGATTCAAAATCTCCATTGATCGAATCAAGTGGGGCAGCTCCTGCAGATGCAGCGGGTTCTTTTGTGCAAAAACACATGGGTGCTGCTTTTGACGGTGGTTTTAACATTCAAGAGGTTAAAGATGAAAAAGGAAGAAACCTTCCTCATACCATCAACCGTACTATGATGCGTGTTGAAATGCCAAAGGACTTAGAGCCTGGAGACGATTTTACCTTTTCTATTAAATGGTGGTACAATGTGCCAGACCATACAATAGACAGAGCACGTAGTGGTTATGAGCAATTTAAAGATGGTAACCGTGGGTATGTAATTGCGCAGTTTTATCCGCGTATGGCAGTTTATAATGATGTAGAAGGTTGGCAGAACAGTCAATTTTGGGGACGTGATGAATTTGCATTGCCTTTTGGTGATTTCGAAGTAAGCATAACTGTTCCGGCAGATCACGTATTAGATGCTACCGGTTCGCTTCAGAATAGAAAAGATGTGTTCACTAAAGAAATGATGAACCGTTATGAAAAAGCAAAAAAATCATACGATAAACCTGTAATTATTGTAACCCAAGAAGAAGCTGAAAAGGCTTCAAAAGGATTTACAAAAAACAAAAAAACGTGGAAGTTTAAAGCTGAAAATGTTCGTGATTACGCGTTTGCGTCTTCTAGACGTTACATTTGGGATATGATGGCTGTTAAACAAAACAATGGTAACGATGTAATGGCCGTTTCATTATATCCACCAGAAGGTAACCCACTGTGGGAAGAATTTTCAACGAAAGCAGTTGCTAGTACATTAAAGTCATATTCTCGTATGACGTTTGATTACCCATATCCAAAAGCAATTTCAGTACACGCTAAAAATCAGGGGATGGAATATCCTATGATTTGTTGGAATTACGGTCGTCCAGATGAAGATGGAAATTACAGCGAGCGTACCAAATATGGAATGATTTCAGTAATTATTCACGAGGTTGGGCATAACTACTTTCCTATGATTGTAAATAGTGATGAGCGCCAGTGGACGTGGATGGACGAAGGTTTAAATACATTTGTACAGTATGTGGCTGAGCAGGATTTTGGTGAGTGGTATCCAGATGCTATTGCACCCAATAAAAAATACCCTTCTCGTAGAGGACCGGCTAAAAATATAGTTAGTTATATGGCAGGTGACCAAGACCGAATTGCCCCAATTATGACGAAAGGGTTAAATACGTATAACTTTGGAAGCAACGCGTATGGAAAACCAGCAACAGGTTTAAACATTCTTCGTGAAACCATTATGGGCCGCGAGTTGTTTGACTATGCATTTAAAACCTATGCACACCGTTGGATGTTTAAGCACCCAACACCAGAAGATTTTTTCCGTACCATGGAAGATGCTTCAGCAGTTGATCTTGATTGGTTTTGGAGAGCTTGGTTCTATAGCACTGAATACACAGATATTGGTGTGAAAGACGTAAAGCGTTTCTATGTTACTTCAAAAATGAATAAAGAAGTTCGCGAAATGATGGAAGCTCGAGGAATGAAAGAAAGCGACCTTCCGCCATTAGTTTATATGGTTGAAGAAGGAAGTGAAGATTATGAAGAAAGCATGAAAAATGCTTCTTTAGATGATGTTTCAACCCTGCAAGAGTATATTATGGATAATCTTTCTGCTGAAGAAAGAGCTAACTTGGAAAAACCAAATTACTTTTATGAAGTAACATTTGAAAAGCCAGGTGGTATCCCAATGCCGATTATTGCAGAATACACCTATAGCGATGGAAGCACAAAACGTGTAAAGTATCCAGCTCAAATTTGGAGAAAAAATGATAAAGAAATAGGGAAAGTAATTGCTTCAGATAAAGAAATTACGAAGATAGTAGTTGATCCAGATGAAGAAACAGCAGATATTGATACTGAAAACAATAGCTGGCCTAAACGTAAAAAATTAGGTGAATTCGATAAATTCAAAAAAGAAACCGAGAAGAACTAATAAGCTCGATATCATTTTTTGCAAAAAAGCCTCGTTACTTTAACGGGGCTTTTTTCTATAAACATATAATCTTGTTTATATTTGTGGCATGTATTTACAAGCAATATTTTTATTTATAAGCGGTACTGAAATTGTATTTATACTTTTCATCGTCCTATTGGTGTTTGGTGCCGATAAAGTGCCCGAAATTGCTAAAGGCTTAGGTAAAGGCATGCGTCAACTTAAAGATGCAACAAACGATATTAAGTCTGAAATCACCAAGAGTGCCGAAAAACAAGGCCTCGATATCGATATTACAAAAGATGTGCGTCAAGAAATAGACAAGGTAAAAGACGATGTCGATGAAATTACCGGTCCTATTAAACGTAAATTTTAATGTTCGAAATACTGAAGGAATGGGACAGAGAGCTATTTGTATTTCTTAACTCATTAGGAATTGAAAGGTTTGACAATTTTTGGATTACCGTCACGCAAATAGAAACTTGGACGCCTCTTTTTTTAATTTTCTTTTTTTTTATCTTTTACTATTTTAAATGGAAACGGGGAGGAGCAATCCTTTTCTTTCTATTGCTAACCTTTGGGATTACTATTTTTTTTACTGGAATTGTAAAGGATTATTTCGCTAGACTCCGACCTAATAATGTTGAAGCGTTATCTGAAATTATTCGCATTCTTCAAAAACCCAATAATTACAGTTTTTTTTCAGGACATGCTTCTTCTAGTTTTTCGCTAACCACTTTTATGGCTTTAATTTTAAGGCAGAAGACCAAATGGATATACTTAGCTTATCTCTGGCCTTTCTTATTTTGTGTCAGTAGAATATATGTAGGCGTTCACTATCCAAGCGATATCCTTGTAGGAGCTTTAGTGGGTACTGTTTTTGCTATTATTTTTTACAAGCTTTGTAAAAAAGCATTACAGCATGATAGGTTGAAGGTTAAAGACTTAGAATAGGCTTCTTATGTATCCAATTTGTATTTTTTGTATCTTGATGTTTTATTAACCAAACCATCAAACCTATGAAAAATTTACAGTTACTGGTATTGGCCCTATTTGCAATCATTGTGGTAGGTTGTACCAAAGACAATCCCCTAACAGAAGAAACTCTAGAAACTGATCTTACTTCTAAAACATCACAAGAATTATTAACCATCCCCCAAATCAACAAAATCATTGACGAACAACTACGCCGTACGGGCGATTTTAGATGGGATAAAACTTCCGATCAAGTATTGTGGAGCGCCACAGTACACGGAAGCGGAATTCTCACAATTGGTTATGGCGATATGGGAGAAAGTTTTAGCACAGAAAAGAGTGCCAGACTTATTGACTCAAAGAATTCTATTGTTTCTCAAATTATTTCAATAGAAAAAGAATCAAGGAAACAAACCCTTTTTGAAGATGATAATGTGCTAAATGTGATTGATGTTCAAGTGAAATCGCTTAAAACCATTACTGAATTGAGAAAAAGAGATGACATTCGGTATTTAGAACCAAATGCATATTCCTTTTTTTACAGTGAACAATACCCCCAACAACGGTCTTCAAGTGGTTGTGGTAAGGATGGGCAAACTTTGAATAACAATGATTACCGAACTGTTGCCCCAGGATCGTTAGTGAGCTGGACGTATGATAAACATAATATCGAGCAAGCGTGGAGTTATAGTACTGGATCTGGTGTAACCGTTGGTTTAATTGATACCGGAGTTTCACAAAGTCAACCGTTATTAGGAAATAACTTTAATGATGGCTATAGCACAGGGCGTACGATTCAAAAATATGGAACGTTTATCGATTCTGCTTGGCCATGGTCTAACAATTATGATGGTCCACACGATAAATGTGGTCACGGAACAAGTATGGGATCAACCATTGCTTCGCCTAGAAATAATGATAATTTACCAGTTGGAGTTGCTTATAATTCAAACTTAGTAGCCTATCGTGCAACGGAAGATGTATTATTAAACGATTACCACGAACGAAAAGGCGTAAAAGATGCCTTACGACAATTAGCAGACCGTAGCGATGTAAAAATAATTTCTATGTCTATTGGCTATCCTTGGTCTATTAATAATGTAAAAGATGCTGTTCGTTATGCCCATAGCAAAGGAAAATTGATCTTTGCAGCTGGCGGAACTTCGTTGGATTTCACCAATTGGTATCCCGTTATCTTCCCTGCGAGTATGAGCGAGACAGTAGCCGTAACCGGAATTACCGATGATGGAAGCTATCAACAATGTGATACTTGTCATGATGGAAGTGAAATAGAATTTACAATCGTGATGCAACGAGCAAATGATAACGGACGTACTAGTGCTGTATTAGGCTTTAATAATGGCGATACCGATTATGTAGGTGGGTCTTCAGTAGCGACTGCAACAACAGCTGGAATTGCAGCTTTAGTCTGGGAACGCCATCCAACGTGGAGTAGGAGTCAAGTGCTAACTAAAATGCGACAAAGCTCTGAGTTTTATCCTAATAAAGATAGTACAAAAGGCTATGGAAATATTGATGCCTTACAGGCGGTGCAATAAATTTTAAATAAAATTAAATTAAAAAGGTTCAGAAATATTTCTGAACCTTTTTTTCGTACACACGAAGGTGTACTTTTGAAAAAAATTACATTTTAAATAAAACCTTCGCCAAAATCATGGTCGTTTTTGACAAGAGCTTTGTTAATTTCCAAAAACAACTACAGAAAATACACTATTCGTAAGAGCTGCGCTGCTTTGTAGCCTAATAGCAACCCTAAAACTGTTTGGGGATACTTCTTGATATCCAGCAATTTCTGGAGTAGCGGTTGGATTTGTAAATGGAGTAATCATAGGCACTAATGATACGGTACCATCGGCAGGGTTGTCGACAGTAATTAAATATGTACCGGTCGCTTCATGTACTACAGAAGTTATCCCATAACCTGAGTCTATATTCCCACCATCACTTATTTTTCCAAAAGCAATAGGCAATGAATTACCATACACCGTATTGGCATTGGGTGAAGTAGTTGTTTGATTTACTTCTACGCTTCCTTCTGTAGATATTTTTCCACTTCCCAAAGTAATGCTGGCATTTTTTAATCCAGCGCCTATAAACTCAACTTTGTCGTCAATGTCGTTATAGCCAATTCCCCAATTAGTAAAAGCAGGAGAATGGTTTACAATCATTTTATCGCTGTTAAAGGAGCCTGAACCATAAAGCATAACCGCACCACTTTGCATACTGTGTAAGGCAGTAGGAACACTACCCATCTGGGTTTCTCCAACATCGGTACCGTCCATGGTAACTTGTAACCAAGGTTCAATTTCTAACCAGTTGATTCCAGCCATGGGTGTTACACTACCTATTTGTGCAGAGAAAACACCATTGTCATCTGTAGTAAGGTTTTGTGTTTCATTGTAAACTGCTGTGCCGCCGGCACCATCCCGTATTTCAAAATCGATAGCTACATTGGCATTGGTCATTAAGTTACCTCCAGCATCTCTAGCGACAGCTTGGTAATTAATAAGCTCAGCAGCGGCTTGTTTTTTATTTTCCGTAGTAATACCTTGTGTTTGCAGATTTTTTTGAGCAATCACTTTTTCAATTTTATCAACTTTGTTGAATTTGATAGACCTGTTACTGTTTTCTCTATCTATTTCTTGCGAAAAGGCAGACATGTTAGTCAGTAAAAATGTAAAAATTGTAATATAAGTTATTGTAGTTTTCATAATTAATAATTTTTATTGTTTAATAATTTTATAAGTTTTGGATGTATTGTTGGATTGCAAAACAATGCTCAACAAATAGGTTCCACTGTTCAAGGAACTTAAGTTAATGACCTCTGTATTGGCAATCCCTGTCATCTGTTTTTTATAAACTTCTCTTCCAAGAATATCATAGAGGACCAATTCAATATTTTGGCCTTCCATATCGGTAAAAGAAATGTTTAAAAAATCTTTAACTGGGTTAGGATAGAAGGAGGTTTCTATACTCGAATTAAAATCTTCATTGCTTAATACTACGCCTTCAATGGCACCAAGCCAAAATCCTTGCCCTAATGACTCCCCGTTATCTATATTGCCAATAACTGGCTCACCCATAGTAAAATTCAAGGTGTTTGAAGTCCCATTAAGTGTAACTCCGCTACTTGCTATAATATATTGGCTAAGGCTCTGAGAATGACAAAGACCACCAAAAACAAGTATAAAAAGTATGGTAAAAATTGTGTTTTTCATAATTTAAAATTTTAAAAAGTTATTATTAAAAAGGTTGTTTTTCATAAGCATAGGTTTTAGTTGCTAATTCATTTATGAGTACAAATATGAAACTATTGAGTAGCATTGATTGCAGTCAAAAAACTGAAATTTATACTACTAAAGCCCCTTTTTAAAAGGGGAAATACCTGATAAAGTGAAAGGAATTAAACGGGCAAAAAGATATTAGGGGGTTTAAAAGAAAGTTACTAATGAGTTAGAATAAATTGGAGAAAAGAGAAGGTCTATAAAACAGCTTACAATAGAATATATAAGCCTGATAGAAGAACTACTGGCGTATAAATTGCAGTTTATTAAATAGAATTAAAGCTTTTTTAATAAAGTAAAGGGAGTGCTATAGCACTCGGCTAATGGTCAGTCCATCCCGAATGGGTAATATAACTGTTTCCAGTTTTTCGTGTGTATTGAGTAATTGATTATATTCTAGCAAGGCTTTCGTGTCTTCATCATTCTTTTTTAAGGGCTCGACCACTTTCCCGCTCCATAATACATTGTCGCTTAAAATTATCGATCCGCTTTTTAACTTCGGAAGGATGATGTCGAGGTACTTTGGGTAGTTGCTTTTATCGGCATCTATAAAGACCAAATCAAAAATTTGAGCTAGTTTTGGAATAATTTCTAAAGCATTTCCAGTATGTTGAATAATTTGCTCTCCAAAACCGGAAGCATCAAAGTATTTCCGTTGAAAATCGTGCAGTTCTTCATTGATATCAATAGTGTGTAATTCCCCTTCTTCCTGCATTCCTTCTGTTAAACACAAAGCAGAGTAGCCAGTATATGTACCGATTTCAAGAATGTATTTGGGGTTTATCAATTTGGAAAGCATACTCAACACGCGTCCTTGTAAATGACCGCTCAGCATTCTTGGGGCTAATACTTTTTGCCACGTCTCCCTATTTAGCTTTTGTAAAAGTTCTGGTTCGGCTTGCGAATGATTTTCTACGTAATTGTTTATTTCTTCAGGAAGAAAGTCCATGTTATTTGTTTAATGTATACCACCCATCATTTTTTTAATGAATGGTGAAATTAATATGGCAAAGATACCCACAATTATACTAATAGTACCAAAACTAGCATAGACTGAAACATATGAAAATAACTGTTGCAAACCTTCACTACCCGTCAATACACTTTGAGTGGTTAAACCAGATACTTGTTCTGTAATGGTTCCAAAAAAACCGGATGAAAAAATAGAA
The DNA here is from genome assembly GCA_913057965.1 of uncultured Marixanthomonas sp. Lineage (GTDB taxonomy): Bacteria > Bacteroidota > Bacteroidia > Flavobacteriales > Flavobacteriaceae > Marixanthomonas. The sequence continues at coordinate 8,931 of CAJXPE010000061.1, forward strand.
GGTTCTTCACCTGAAACAGATGTAAGCTTAGCAATTTTCCCTGCAAAAAAGTGTCCGAAAAAATTAGCCGAAAACCAAACGCCCATAATGAAAGCGGTATATTTTAAAGGGGATAATTCGGTCATTTTAGATAAACCGATGGGTGATAAAAATAATTCTCCGATTGTCAGTACCATATAGCCTAGTATTAAATACGTCATAGAGGTTCTTGCAAAATCATCAACACTATTGGCAGACATGGCAAATATGAGAAACCCAAGGCCAAGAAATAATAGTCCCAATCCGAATTTAACTGGGGAATTTGGATTGCTATTTCGTTTGCTTAAAAACGTCCATAACATGGAAAAAGGTACCGCAAAAAGAATAATAAATCCCGCGTTGATACTGTTGGTTCCCGCAGCGTCCATCCAAACAAGATTTACATTTCTATCGGCAAATAAGGTTAAGGAACTTCCGGCTTGTTCAAAAATAGCAGCGAATAAAGTATACAATAGAGTAAAATATACCGCGACCAATAATCGTTTCTTTTCCTTCATACTTACGGTTGAAATAATATAGGTGATATATGCAATCAAGAACAGTGAGACGATCCACACTAAATAGCTTTCAAATTCGTGAAAACGAACAATCGTAGCAAATAACACTACTAAAACCACAGATAAGATTACAATCCACTTTCCTTTGTTTAAACCGAGTGTTTTTAGGTTATACGTTTCAAGGGACGGTACTTTTCCTTTCGTGCCAAACACATTGCTTTTCAAGCCACTGTTAAAGACCAAAAGACCGGCAACCATCCCAATTCCTGCTAAAACAAAACCATAATGCCAACCATAATTTGCGGCAAACCATGCACAAGCCAAAGGGGCAATTGCGGCTCCTAAATTGATTCCGAGGTAAAAAATGGTAAATCCGGAATCTCTTCTGCTGTCTCCTTGTTGGTATAGTTCGCCTACAAAAGATGAAATATTAGGTTTAAAAAAACCATTACCGACGATAATCAGCCCCAAGGAACCATAGAAGAAAATAGGAAGTTCAATAGTAAGAAAAAAGTGTCCCAGCACCATTAAAACGCCACCAAGTATGATTGATTTTCTATAACCTAAAATTTTATCTGCTAAAATTCCACCGATCATAGGGGTTACATACACTAAAGACATATAGGCTGCATACACACCAAAAGCCATATCGTCATCAAACAACAGGTGTTTGGTCATGTAAAGCACCAAAAGGGCTCGCATTCCGTAAAAAGAGAACCGTTCCCATAATTCAGCAAAAAATAAGTAAAGTAATCCCTTTGGATGTCCAAAAATCTCAGTAGGTCCGTTGTCGATTGTCGTATTGCTCATAGTTGTATGTTAAACTTTTGAGCAATGTAAAAGCGAGTCATTGAGTTTGAAATGACTGTTTTAAATTATAACAAAAAATAGTGGGTTGTGAGTAATTGTAAGTAAAGCAACAATTAGTAACAAATAGCTTTATATTCTTTATTTTCAGGTGTTTCTGAAAATTCTTCTAACAAAGCTTTGTCAATTGTTATATTTTCAGGAATGATACGTAAGCGGTACCTGCTTTCGCCTATAAAGATAAAAAGATCACGTCTATCTAGTTTTTCACTTCCCTCTAATTGTAGAATATCATTAATATTTTCGATAATTCGGGTGACGTAGGTTTGGTTTGTTATTTCACCGCCTAGATTTACCAAAATACTTTGCGAAACCCCTTCAGCATATTTCCGCCTAATGGCAAACTTCAGTAAATTTTTATACTGTGTGGTTTTAGAACCAAAATCAATCACCTGATCAACAATTCCTTTGGTAGGGATATTAATTTTAACCAGACTCCAATCTAGAAAAGAGATGGCCATTTCGTTTGGTTTCGGCATATTGGCAAGTCGAATTACCCAAATAGTAGCCAATACTAAGAAAACAGCGATTAAAGACGTTTTGGCAATAATTTTAATAAAGTTATTGCTGAAATCATTTCCGAAAGTTAAAAAGGCTTCTGAAACCTGAGAAGTGAAAGTTAGTACAATTACCAAAACAGCGATTATTCCTATTAATTGTAAACCTCGATAGGCAAAGGTTCTATAAAATGAAACACCTAATAAATAACATAAAAAAGCAGATAGTAATAGATCTGGAATGCTACTTATTTTTACGTTTTGAATGGTATTTGAATTCCCTAAAAGTTGCGGTAGGATAAATGTAATAGCAGCCGTAGCGATGATTAAAGCAATGATTTTCTTTATGTTTTTCTTATTGTGATAAATAAACTGTGGCGCGTAGTAAAAATAAAAAAGCGCCAACAGTAGAAACATATTGTTTACAATAGAAAGCAGATTTACTCCTAATTGATAACCCTGGGTATCTATAAATGAAAAGACCATTCCCGCATAACTCCAGACTCCAGAAACAACCCAAACGAACATGGCAAAACTTAAATAGAGTAGTGCTTTATCTACCCTTTTTTCAGATTCGTCTTCTTCTAAAATGTGTTTAAATTGTTTTCGAATGTGATACCAAATCGCCAGTAAAAGCACCCCACCAATTAATGCTATAAAAATGTGGGATAGAATATAAAACCTAGCGACTTCTGTCATGGGTGTTAACTAAGAATTCTATTAACCAGCTTCTTTTTTGCAGCTTCGTCATCGCCGCATAGCCATTGTATTACATTATCTTCCCAAATGGCATCGCATTCATCTTTTGTTAAGATGTTTCGTTCTTGGGCAAGATCTAAAATTTTACCGGGATACGAAGATTGTACGGCACTTTCCATTTCTCCTAACGGATACGGATCATCTAGACCCATTATAACTTGCTTTGGGTCTTGATTTTCTACCAATAATTTTAACGAACCTGTATCGTGTACTAAAGTGTCAAAAAATATGTTTTTATGTCCAACTGCTTTTCTAGGGTGTGTTTTTCCTTCAAATAAATCAGGCCGACCATCAAAACCTTGAATACGGCGTCCTAAATTTATTTGTGCTAATTGTCCGCCGTGTGCAAAACACGTACGCATATTGGGGTATTTGTCTGCATATCCATTCAACGTTAAAAAGTGATAGGCATCGGCACATTGCGCTAACATCCAGATGAGGTGGAAGCGCCAAGATGTATTTTCTAATTTGATAAATTTTTCACCATCGTATGGGTGAATTTCAACTGCTAAATTATACTTGCTGGCCAATTCAAAAATGGGTTCGTTTTCCTCATCAAAAATACAGCGCCACGTTCCAATGGTATCCATATAGTGGGTTGGTAAACATAAAAGTTGAAGGCCTAGTTCTTCTACACAACGTTCAATTTCCCATAAGGCACCTCTTACAAATCCTGGGTGTACTACAAATCCGCAGGTAAATTTTGACGGATTATCATGCTGCACTTTCGCGTTAAAATCATTCTGAAACCGTAAGGCTTGCTTCATTTCTTCAACACGAAGTCCATTTCCGTAGAGTTGCGAAAGATTTAAAACAACCGCATGGTCAATTTTATACCGCTCCATCCAAGCCAATTTTTCATCCAAGAAGAAACTGGAATCGGTTACCGGACGGCTCCAATCTTTCTGAAGCATAAACTTTTTATCTTCATCCACCCAAAAAATCTCCTTGTCTTTCATAAACTGAGGGATTTGTTCAGGATACGGAAGTAGATGCGAATGGCCGTTAATGCGAAGTTTTCTTTTCATATTCATTCCCTGCAGAGGCAAGGATCTTTTTAATTAAAAAATAGAATTATGCTAAATATACAAACTTTTTTACAGCGATTTCGTTCTTCCACCATCAACCGGAACATTAATTCCGTTAATGTAACTTGCAGCTTCACTGGCTAAAAAGGCTACCGCATAGGCTATCTCTTCAGGTTGGGCAAAACGTCTGGCAGGAACCAAACTTTTCATAAATTCGGATGCTTCTTCTTCAGTACTGGCTTTCTTTTTGGCTGCATTTGCAACAATGTTATCTAGCCGATCCGTTGCAGTGAAACCTGGAAGTACGTTGTTAACGGTGATTCCAAAACCACCTAACTCACTGGCCAAGGTTTTACTCCAATTGGCAACCGCACCACGAATAGTATTGCTTACGCCCAACCCCTCAATAGGTTGTTTTACCGAAGTGGAAATAATATTGATTATACGTCCGTAGCCCACTTTTTTCATTCCGGGAACAACCGCTTGCACTAAAATCTGGTTGCAAACCAAGTGTTGTGAAAATGCTTTGGTAAACTCTTCGGTATCTGCCGAAAAAAGAGGTCCTCCTTTTGGGCCGCCGGTATTGTTCAACAAAATATGAAACACCTTGTCTTTTGTAGCTGCTTCAATTTTTTCTTTAAGCGTTTCAGGATTTGAAAAATCGGCTACTATATAATCGTGCCGCTGTCCGTCACCAGTGGGTAATTGTGACAGTACACCTTTCAATTTCTCTTCATTTCTGGCAACCAAGGTGACGCTGGTTCCTAACGAAGCCAACTCAATGGCCGATGCTTTTCCTATTCCGGCACTACTTCCGCAAACAAGCGCCGATTTAAAATTCAAATTTAAATTCATGAGTAACTAATTGAGCGATTTATATACTTTGTCCTGTAAATATACTATGATTTTATGGGACACTTTTGTGTTATACCCTATTTCTGAAATGTGATGTCTTTCCACAATTTTTAAGTATCTTGAAAATTCAATTTTACTGAAAATAGCGCTATGATTTTTATTGAAAATGAAGGGATTACCAATCCACACCTTAATTTAGCTTTAGAAGAATATATTGTCCGGAACTTTAGTTTTGACAATGATTATTTGTTGTTCTATATAAATGAACCTTCTATTATCATTGGTAGAAACCAAAATACCTTAGAAGAAATTAACCATGAATACGTAGAAGAAAATAACATAAAAATAGTTCGGCGTGTTTCGGGCGGGGGAGCGGTGTATCATGACTTCGGAAATTTAAATTTTAGTTTTATAACCGATCACGACATAAAAAGTCTGAATAATTTTAAAAAAGTAACAGCGCCTGTTGTAAAAGTGCTGAACAGTATGGGCGTTCCTGCCGAAATGAAAGGAAGAAATGACGTAGTAGCAAACGATAAAAAAATATCCGGTAATGCACAATTTTCTACCGGAAAGCGGATGGTAAGTCACGGCACCTTGTTGTTGGATACTGATTTAAGTGAGGTTGCTAATGCGTTACAGGTTAAAATGAGCAAGATTGAAAGTAAAGGTCATAAGTCGGTACGGAGCCGGGTGGCTAACATTTCAGAATTTTTGGATGAAAAGGTCGATATTGAAACTTTTCGATCTTTAATTTTAAAAGGATTATATGAAGCGCGAGACGATTTTGAAACCTATCGAC
>CAJXPE010000062.1 GCA_913057965.1 uncultured Marixanthomonas sp.
TCTACACGTAAGGAGTCGTCGGCAGCGTCAGATGTGTATAAGAGACAGCTATGAAATTTTCAAAGAAGAATTTGAGCATAGAAACCAATCACAAGGCGAAATGATACGCGCCATGTTAAAGCGACTTATTATTAAAGGAACGCGACTGGCAATTAAAAAGAAAATGAAAAAAACGGTTCCGAACGAAACGTATGATCTCATTCGAAAATTTCACATTTTAGTTGAGAAAAATTTTAAAAAGCTGCACAAAGTCAATGAATATGCCGATTTGCTATATAAATCGCCAAAAACGTTGGCGAATGTCTTCAATAAATACAGTGACACAACCCCATTGACAACCATAAACGAACGAATATTACTCGAAGCGAGACGGTTGCTCCTATTTTCAGACAATACTTCCGAAGAAATTGCTTACGAACTTGGGTTTAATGAACCTAGTCATTTTTCAAGATTTTTTAAAAAAAACACAGCCTCTACCCCCTTAAACTATAAAAAAACCGCTCTATTAGAGAAAAAAGGGAACAATCTACCATAGTAAGGGAATTATCTACACACCAGCTGTTCTACTTTATAGATACTTTTATTAAAAATTGTTATGTCAAGGATATTGGCTTGCCTTAAAATTACTATTCAAGGCACGTTTTCTTATGATTGATAGCAATATCACTACAAACAAAAATTAAAAAAGAAAGATTATGAAAAATTTATTTTTAATGCTTTTCTGCGGAATAGCATGTACGCTTACGTTTACAAGTTGTTCAGATGACGATACGGGTGGCGGTGATCCCGACCCAGATAATACGGTCGCAGGATATATTTACACCACCACCAATGGTGAATCCACAAATCAAGTGATTCGATTTGATAGAATGGACGATGGATCGTTAGAAAATGAAACAGCTTATACAACAAACAGTTTAGGTGGAGCAAATGTTAGTGCTGGTGGAGATGCCCGTGGAGATTTTGATTCGCAAGGCGCCATAAAAATAATTGGAGATTATTTATTAACGGTTAATGCAGGCGGTAATGATGTTTCGGTATTTTCTTTAGATCGCACCAACGGGGAGCTTTCCTTAGAAAGTAACACAGGCTCTGGCGGAACACGCCCAGTAAGTATTACTGAAACACCTATTAACGGAAGTCCTAATCAATATTGGGTAGTTGTAGGTAACCAATGGAACAATCCTAACATACAAAAAGATCCACCAAATATTCAACGGTTTCCAAACGATGCATTCTTTATGCAAGATCTTACTCAACCCGATGCAACCGATGCCGAACGAAACATTCAATTATTTCGCTTTAATGCAACCGACGGAAGTTTAAACCCTGTAAGCCAACTAGATACTTATGTTAGAGAAAATGGTGGGCCAGTTTGCGTTACCTTTAGTAATGATGGAACTAAATTAGCAGTCGGTACATGGGGAATTACTCATTTTATGGCTGAAGACCCATTGCTTTCAGAACAACATCCAAGTAGGGTTTATATATATGACTTTAATAATGGAGCGGTTTCCAATAAGCGATTTTTTGAAGAAGAAGGAATTGCCGGAACCATTGGTTTAGATTGGAATCCTAATAATAGTAATACTTTATATGCTACCAACTTTAATACAACAGTAGCAAAAACCGATAACAGTTTAACTGTACTACAAGATACCGGATCTGATGTTACCAAAATAAACAATTCTACCACAGGGGAAGAAGACGACCTTGATGAAGCATGTTGGACTGCTGTAAGCCCAACTGGTGACCGATTATATGTTGCTAGTTTTACAGGAAATGTAATTACCCCATTTACATTAGATGGTTCTGGGAGTGTTACAGGAAAATTACCTTTTGAAGCACGTGAGGACAATGCTCCACCAGCAGATTCAAAAGATTTGTATATCACTTCAGATAACAAATACTTATATAATTTAGGTGCGTTTCAGTCGTATTCCATCAATATTTTTGATGTAACAGCTAATGGAGTTGATTATGACGAACAAGTGGTATTGGAAACCACACAAGGAAGTATTGGTCAGCCAGGTGCTTTTAACTTTCTAGGATTAGTTGGTTTTGACGTGGAACAATAAAGCAATAGATACCTAATTTAAAAAAACTTAATAATGGAAAATTCGAAAGCGATTCAATTACAAAACATAGGAGCATTCATAATTAGATATGGGCTTGTAGCAATATTGTTATGGGTGGGAATGTTGAAATTTTTCGCCTATGAAGCCGAAGGTATAAAACCTCTTGTGGAAAATAATTTTTTAATGTCTTGGGGATACGACCTCATGAGTGTCCAAGGCTTTTCCTACGTGATAGGATTTATTGAGATTGTATTAGCTTTGTTGATTTTGACGCGCTCCTTTAATCCAAAATTATCTGCCATAGGCAGTGTAGGGGCAATAATTATGTTTTTAATTACCCTAACATTTGTGTTAACAACGCCCGGTATATGGCAAAAAGGATATGGATTCCCCTTCCCTTCTCCAATGCCCGGACAATTTCTATTAAAGGATTTAATGTTATTGGGAGCTGCTATATGGACAGCTGGAGAAGCACTTGTTGCAATAAAACTTCAACATAAAACAAAACCTGCTTACGGATAAACCAACCATTTTTCATAGTTTGGGCATTTTGTAAACTATGTTTGTTTATTAGTTTTGATAGTCCCTTTTAAAGTAAATCTAGCTTTAAAAGGGACTTCTTTATATTTAAGTTTAACATTAGCACGTTGAAAGTAAATTTTACGAAGTGAGCTAAAAAAGTTGCATTATTTATACTTCTGAAGAATTTCTAACAAAGCCGCACGCTTCACTTTACCTGTTTCAGTATAGGGAAATTTAGACAAACTGATTACTTTTTTGGGGCGTTCGTATTTCGAAAGCACTTCAAAGGCTTTAGAATAATCTGGAATGGAATCAGATTTCATTTCTACTACTAAAATAACCCGTTCGCCTAACTCCTCATTTTTTTCCGAAGCAATTATAAATGGCTCTGTTATTTTTTCAGAAAGCTTTTCTTCTACTTTTTCAGGAAATATCTTCACACCACCACTGTTAATGACGTTATCATAGCGTCCCAACCACACAAAAGAAGTTGCTGTTTGGAGTGCTACCACATCATTCGTCACTACTTTTTCTTCGGAAATATCTGGAGCTGAAATAACCAAACATTCCCGATCATCCAATGAAAATTTTACATTTGGCAATGCAGAAAATGTTTCGCTACGTGCAGGACCGTTGATACGCCGCACTGCTACATGCGTAATCGTTTCGGTCATTCCATACGTACCAAAAGCTTCCGTAGAAACCGATTGTAAAGCCTCTTCTAGTTCTTTTGAAACAGGTCCGCCACCAATAATAATCTTTTTTACCTTGTTTAAATCTTGTAGCGAATGATGTACTTGATAAGGCACCATTGCTACAAAATCGTAATCATTATCATATTGAGTCAGTGCATCTTTTTCAGGTGCTACTACGTGTAAATTCCAGCCCATAACCATCGCGCGTACGAGCATCATTTTGCCAGCAATATAATTGGCCGGCAGACATAATAATGCGGATGTGCCTTCTCCTAATTTAAAATACGCAGCTGTAGCTTTGGCGCTATTGACCATTGCTTTTTTGGATAATTGTATTTTTTTTGGCTTTCCAGTAGAACCCGATGTTTTCACTTTTACAAAATCGGTATCGTCTAACCAAGAAACTATAAATTCGCCTATATGAATTTCGTATTCGTCCCCTTCGTTCTGTAAGCTTTTAGCAAAAGTGTGCAGTTCTTCTTTGGTTTCATACTGAAGCCCATTGAAGGTAAATGCTTCATGAAAAGGGAGTTCCATAAGGTGTAAACTAAGATTCTATAATTTCGTCCGTTTGTCCGCCAAGTTGAGAAGGTTTTGGAGGTGGCGTCACTTTTCCGAAAAGCTTTTCGCCCCAATTGGTCCATTTATATTTCCAAGCCATAATACCCAAGAAAACAGGGTACATAACCAGTACTGGTACTAAAATATCAAACCCTGCTGTGGGATCGGAAACATCTTTTAAAATAGAATTGGTCTGGAATACCGTCCAATCTGCTGTTACCAACAAAGCAGCGATTAAGTTATTACCAGCATGAAAACCAAGAGCGAGTTCCATCCCTTCGTCCATTAGAGTCATGATCCCCAAAAAGAAACCTGTACCAATATAATAGATCATAATAATATTGCCTATTTTATCCACTTCCGGGTTAAAAAAGTGAAGCCCACCAAAAACGACTGAAGTAATTATTAATGGCAACCACCTGTTTTTGGCCATCACGCCAATACCCTGCATTAAATATCCACGAAATAAATATTCTTCAAAACTGGTCTGTAACGGAATCATAAGAATGGCTATAACCGCTAAAATTAAAAACGGAACGGCTTCAAATTGCAATACATAATCGTCAGGATTGCTATAATAATCAATAACAGTCAACACAACGGTTGTAATAGCTATCAACAAAAACGAAAACCAAATACGTCCCCAGTCAACCTTTTTTCGAGAAGTAGTTGCAGCAATTATGGGTTGTTGGTGCAAAAATTTAATTATTAAAATAACAACGATCAACCCCACTACAAAACTAATTAGCATTAAAAACAACGTTAAGTTAGAGTCTAATATGGTCATTAATGTCGCGGGATTATCAAGCGCACTAAGATCGCCTCCCTCATTCATTAATTTAAAAGTAGCTATCAATACAAATGGGATAGCACCCAACTGAGAAGCTACAAAAATAGCAATAGCGCCAACTACATAGCGCCATGAATCGTGTAAATAGTTAAAAGCTTGTTTTATAAACATTACGTTTCCGTTTTATTTTAATTTGTTTAATAAGGAAAGATTCCACTGCTCGTTAGTATCATATTGTATACTTCCGTTACATACTTTTAGTGGCGATTCTATATTATTGGTATATAAACTACCCGTCCCTAAACCTTGCGGCAAGGTAACTTTTTTTGTAAACGTATATTGCGAAATTGCGTTTAAACCTACGTTGCTTTCTAACGCAGAAGTAATCCACCAATCAATCTTCAGATTTTCAGCTAAATTAATCCACGTGTCACTTCCTGTAAAGCCACCAATAAGGCTTGGTTTTAAAATAATGTATTGTGGTTCTACAGTTTGTAGTAGCTTTTCTTTTTCTTCGGAAGAAAATACACCATTTAGCTCTTCATCCAATGCAATAGGAAGTGGTGTTTCTTCACATAATCGTGCCATTTCTTGCCACTGCCCTTGTTTAATGGGTTGCTCAATACTGTGTAATTCTAATTCTGATAAAACTTTCAGCTTTTCCATTGCTTCGGAAGGGGCAAAAGCTCCGTTGGCATCGACCCGTAGTTCAATTTCTGAAGCGGAAAATTCTTGCCTAATGGATTGTAAGAGTTCGATTTCAGTGTCAAAATCGATTGCTCCAATTTTCATTTTTATGCATTGAAACCCTTTTTTTAGCTTTTCTGAAATCTGCTGTTTCATAAAACTTTTATCTCCCATCCAAATAAGCCCATTAATAGGAATGATTTTTGAACCTTGAGAAAATTCCGAAGGAAAAATTTGAAACGGGTCTGTTGCCTGTAGCGATTTAAAAGCCGTCTCCACCCCTATTTGAATGGAAGGAAATTCGGTTAGATTATTGTACAAATAATCTTTTCCTTTTTCAATATTGTTGCACACCCACCTCAGCTTTTCTTCATAATCAGGGCGATCATCGATACTTAGACTTCGTAAAATGCCACATTCCCCTATACCCCACTTCTCTCCTTCTTCAATAATTATAAACCAGGTTTCTTTAGTACGCAAAACGCCCCGGGAAGTTCCACTGGGACGTTTAAAATTTAAGATATGTTTTTTGTAGGTTGCTTTCAAGATAGTTTGTTCGTATGTTGGGTTATTAGATTGTTGGATTATTCTAAGGTTGATTTAAACTTTGAAGTCATTTTGATAATTGTTTCTAAATTTTCCAATTTTAGTTTAAGTGTTTTTTGATCTATAAAACCCAAGTCATTTGATAAGATTATTTGTGTTTCTATCTCATAACACGAACCAATTGCAATTTCTAGAAATCTAGAAAAATCTTTATTTACCTTCTTGAAGCTCCCTCCGCTATATTAGAAGGAACTGATACACTCGCTCTTCGCAGTTGATTTATTAAACCAAACTTTTCAGACTCTGGAAATAACGATGTAATTTCATATATGTGTTTACAAAAAGCTCTACTTTTCTTTCAAACCTCTAACTGTTTAAATCTATGCATGCTTTTTATATCTAAAAATCAAACTATCTAATAATCTAACCTACTAATTAAAGTTCTATCGATTCTCCGATTTCTAAAAGCATTAAATCCTTATCGGCATCGTAGAATTTCTTTTTCGCTTCTTCGTGGTCAATTTCTATGTAGCCAAAGGTATCGTAATGTACGCCCAAAACCTTATCACATTGTATAAAATCACAAGCGATAATAGCATCATCCACACCCATTGTAAAATTGTCGCCTATCGGTAAAATAGCAAGATCCAATTTAGTTTGCATTGGGATGAGTTTCATATCCATAGTTAGAGCGGTATCTCCAGCAATGTAAATATTTTTGTGTTCACCTTCAATTATAAATCCACCGGGTTGACCGCCGTAACTACCATCTGGAAAAGAACTTGTATGAATGGCATTCACATATTTTACATATCCAAAGTCAAACTGCCAGCCACCGCCGTGGTTCATAGGGTGAACATCAAAGCCTTTTTCTTCATAATGATTAGCGATTTCAAAATTACTAACAATGGTCGCCCCTGTGTTTTTAGCAATTGCTTCGGCGTCCAGGATATGATCTTGGTGTGCGTGTGTTAGCAAAATGTAATCTGCTTTTAAATCGTTGATATCAACTTTGTCTTTTGAGAGGTCATTTCCTGTAATAAAAGGATCTATAATTAAGTGTTTTCCGCCAACTTCAATGGCAAGACTGTTTTGACCGTAGAAAGTAATTTTCATAGTAGTTTCTTTTGAAATAAAGATAAAAAGAAATAATGATTTTATAAATTTTAAGTAAAATACTATATTTAGCAACAATCTAGACATTCCTACATGCGCTTTCCCCACTTTTTAACTCTCTTGTTTTTTAGCTTGCTATTTCAACCTGGTATTTGTCAGACTCCAAAAATTGATAGCTTAAGGACCGCAATAAAGCTAAATAATCCTCCAAATATTGAGGCAACGCTTCACCACGATATATTTCAGGAGTTTTATAATAGCGGTGTCTACTATGACAGTGCCTTTTACTATGCTAAAAAAGGATATAATTTTACTAAAGAGAAAAACCTTCAAAAAGAACAAGTAAATGCCCTTTTCGATCTTGCTGCTGTATATAATGTAGTGGAAAAAAGAGATTCTGCTTTAAAATATTATAAAAAGTCTATTAGGCTGTCAAAAAAACTAAACTACACAGATAGAATCCCTTCCATCACTAATAATATTGGGGATATATACATGGAAAAGAAAATGTATAGCAAGGCGATGTCCTATTTTAATGATGTATTAAAATTAGCTAAGAAACAAAACAACAAACAACTAGAAGCAATAGCCTATTTAAATATTGGAGAGGTTTATTTTTATACTGGAAAACTTAAAAAGTCTAAAACGTACTTTCAGAAATCAGAAAAACTTTATGAAACCATTCCGAGCAAACCCATAGCTACCAACTACCTACTAGCTAGAACAGAGAATGCATTAAATGAAATTGATCTTGCAGAAGAAAAAGCTTTAGAAGGTTATAATGCAATTAAAAATAGAAAGGAATTTCAGACTCAATTTAAGTACGCACTTTTACTTTCAGAAATATATACTAAAAAAGAAGACTTTAAAAATGCCACATATTTTAATCAACTTGCTTTATCCTACAATAATGCTATGCATGAAAATAAGAGTGTAAGTGAAATAGAAGAACTTTTCATAAAAATGGAACTTCAAGAGCAAAACAACAAACTGCATATACTAGAACAGAAAAATAAATACCGAGCCATTATATATACTATTGGCGGTCTTCTTGTTATTTTATTAGTCATTTTAATCTTTCGACAGCTTAAAATTGTTAGGATGACAAAGAACATCCATGATATCCAAACTTCGTTAATTGAATATGAATTAGAGTTGAAGAAAAATAAAAGTAAAACAGCTTTTGATGCAACCGTGAAAGAAGACCAACGATTTACCTTATAATAGTTGGGTAATTAAAAACAAAACAGAGAATAAAAAAGTACTCAAGGCTACCTTTTTCAATTCAGGATCTAGTAAAGGCGGCGAATCGTTTTTATACACTTTAATCACATTTAAAAACAACGGTATAAATGCTAGTAAGGGAATGAATTCTAGTATCGCTTCTGCTTTCAGTATAAAATAAAGCATTGCTATTGTAAAGCCTACTACTATTAATAAAGTATGGTAATGCTTAACCTTTACACCGCCTAAAACAACCGCTAATGTATTTTTATTTACTTTGGCATCAGCGAGTCGGTCCCGCATGTTATTTAGATTTAAAACGGCTGCACTTAACAAACCAATTACAATAGCCGGTAGAAGTATTAAGTCTCCCAGATTTTTACTGTATAAAAAGTAACAACCCATTACGCCTAACAAACCAAAAAAGACAAAAACAAACAAATCGCCCATCGCTCTGTAGCCGTATGCTTTTTTACCAACCGTATACGTTACCGCAGCAACAATGGCTGCAATACCGAGATTGAAAAATATAAAAGAAAGTAAAAAGTTTTCATTACCAAAGGCACTAAAAATTAACATCGTTGCAATTAAAAGCGTTAATGCCGCTGTGATAATCATTCCTATTTTAAGATCTTTCGCTTTTAAAATACCGCTTTGCATTGCCCGCATGGGTCCAACTCTATCCGCATTGTCGGTTCCTTTTACACCATCGCCATAGTCATTTGCAAAATTAGAAAGTATTTGAAACCCCAACGTTGTTATAATTGCAAGAATACAAATAGTAAGATTAAAATTTGCTTCGGAAATAGCCACTGCACTCGCGGTAAGAATTCCCGAAATAGATAATGGAAGCGTTCTAAGTCGAGCTGCAGAAATCCAGGCTCGTATTTTTTTTGTCATGCAACGAATCTTTTTAGTGTCGCAAAAATACAGTTAAAATTTGTTTTTGTATTTTTAATTTTTACTAATCAAACCCCAAACTATGAATGCTACCTACCACTTAGGCTTACTCTTTTTACGTTTATCTTTTTCCGGAATGATGCTTACCCATGGAATTCCTAAATTAATCAACCTTATACAAGGTGACATAGCATTTGGCGACCCTATTGGATTAGGACCTACTGTTTCATTAATACTAGCCGTAATAGGCGAAGCTATTTGCCCAATTCTTATCATTTTAGGTATAAAAACTAGAATTGCGGCTATCCCTACTATTATTACGATGGTAATTGCCGCTTTTGTTGTTCACGGTAGTGATCCACTGGGCACTAAAGAATTGGCTTTACTTTATTTATTTGGTTTTGTTACAATTGCATTATTAGGCTCTGGACGGTTTTCATTGAATAGAAGATAAACCGTTGAAAAAAGTTACTAGTTGAAAATCTTGACTAGCATTTCTTTCAGTAAATCGCCTTGTTCAATATTGGCGGCACCTACTCCTTTGCTTTTCATATCGACTTCACGAATGCTACTAATAATAGCACTTACTTTTTTCATGGGGTAATTTCGAGCTGCAAGCTGATAGTCTTTAATAAAATAGGGACTTACGCCCAATGCTCTTGCAGCTTGGTTTTTGTCGCTCAACGCATGGTATTTTAAGAGCTTTGAAAAAAATGAATACAACAGGGCAACCGTCATAACCATTGGGTTGTTTTTTGGGTTTTGACCAAAGTACTGCACGATTGAATACGCTTTTTTAATATCCCTCGCTCCTATCGCATTTTGCAGCTCGAAGTTATTAAAATCTTTACTTATCCCTATATTCCGTTCAATAAGTTGTGGAGTGATTTGTTCTCCCGATTTTATAATTAGTTGTAATTTTTGCAATTCGTTATTTACTTTGCTTAAATCATTCCCTAAAAATTCGGTTAACATTTGGGCTGCTTTGGGCGTTATTGTATATCCTCTACTCGCTAAAACACGTTTTATCCAATCTGGCACCTGATTTTCATACAGTTTTTTACTTTCGAAAAGCACCCCTGTTTTTTTAATTTCTTTTGACAGCTTTTTTCGCGCATCGAGCTTTTTATATTTATAACAAAGCACTAAAACTGTAGTGGGTTGCGGGTCTTTTACATACGCTACCAAATTTTCAATGGTACGGGAAAGATCTTGTGCTTCTTTTACGATAACCACTTGCCTTTCGGCCATCATAGGATAACGCTTGGCATTACTTACAATTTCGTCAATAGTAACATCGCGACCGTATAACACCATTTGATTGAAACCTTTTTCTTCTTCGGAAAGTAAGCTATCTTCAATAAAGTTTGCAATCCCATCGATATAATACGATTCTTCACCCATTAAAAAGTAGATGGG
This sequence comes from uncultured Marixanthomonas sp., assembly GCA_913057965.1. GTDB lineage: Bacteria > Bacteroidota > Bacteroidia > Flavobacteriales > Flavobacteriaceae > Marixanthomonas. The sequence goes on from CAJXPE010000062.1 coordinate 10,539, forward strand.
TTTAATGTTTCCACTTTTTATGTCGTTGATGATGATTTTAGCTTTATCTAAAGGCATAGTTAGGTGTTAGATTTTAGACGTGAGACTAGAGAGGTTTTTTAAAGAAAACTTTCTGTACAAATTTTGAACCTATTACAGGAAACTGTTACTTTGTTACATGCAGCAACTCCAATTTCCAGCATATTCATTTCGTTTCAAAAGTAGCGAAAACAAAACATTGATCTTTGACGAAATTAGAAAAAAATTTATAGTTCTTACACCAGAAGAATGGGTAAGACAGCATGTACTACAATTTTTGATTTCTGAAAAAAATTATACTAAATCACTTATTAATGTTGAAAAACAACTTAAAGTGAAGGATACCATTAAACGGTACGATGTTGTAATCTATAATCGAGATGGAAGCATTTTTTTAATTGTAGAATGTAAAGCGCCGTCAATCCCCATTACCCAAGAAACTTTTGATCAAATTGCACGGTATAACTTAGTTGCCAATGCTACTTATTTAATGGTTACAAATGGGGTAAACCATTATTATTGCCAAATGGATTACGAAAATGAAGCGTATATTTTTCTAAAAGATTTACCCGAAAAATAAACATTAATTCGCCACATCACTAATAAACTTAATTCGGTATAACCGCAGTTCTTCTTCATCATAATCCCCATCAAACTCTTCCATGGCTTCATCAATTTTATCATTTTCAGCTTCTAGAAAATACTCATGAATCTCTTCTTGTTGATCTTCATCGAGAACATCTTCTAGCCAATAATCGATATTAAGTTTTGTACCGCTGAACACGATAGCTTCCATTTCTTTTATAAATTCGTTCATATCCAATCCTTTTCCATCAGCTATCGTATCTAAAGGAAGTTTTTTATCAATATTTTGAATAATGTACAATTTTAAAGCACTGTTACTCCCTGTAGATTTCACCACAAAATCATCGGGACGAAGAATATCATTTTCTTCAACATACCGCTCAATAAGGGCTATAAAACTTTTTCCGAATTTTTTAGCTTTGCTTTCACCCACACCGTGAACGTTGGAAAGTTCCTCCATCGTAATAGGGTATTTTAACGCCATATCTTCTAAGGAAGGATCTTGAAAAATTACAAAAGGAGGTAAATCCAATTTATCGGCTACTTTTTTACGCTCGTCCTTTAATAATTTGAACAAGTTTTTATCCGCTGCATCTCCAGCTTTTTGGTTCGTGACGATAGTATCATCATTGGCTTCTTTAAAACTGTGATCTTCGGTCATCATAAAACTAGAGGGAGATTTCATAAAGTCTCTTCCCGTATCGGTTAACTTAACTACTCCATAAGTTTCTATATCTTTTTTAATATATCTAGCCACTAGAAGTTGGCGCAATAAGGCCATCCAGTACGAAGACTCCTTTGCTTTACCTTTGCCAAAAAAGGGTTGCGTATCAGTTCGGTGCGATTTAATCATAGCATTGGTTTTACCTACCAATACATTTACTACTTCTTTCGCTTTATATTGTTGTTTGGTTTTGTCTACTATACTTAACAATAACGCTACATCTTCTTGGGCTTCATGTTTCTTTTTTGGGTAGCGCATATTGTCATCCATATCGCCGCCTTCCCCAGTTTTAGTATCAAACTTTTCACCAAAATAATGAAGAATGAATTTTCTTCGAGAAATAGATGTTTCAGCAAAGGCTACTACTTCTTGAAGAAGCGCATGTCCTATTTCCTGTTCAGCAACAGGTTTCCCGCTCATAAATTTTTCAAGCTTTTCTATGTCTTTATAACTATAAAAAGCCAAACAATGTCCTTCACCACCATCACGACCTGCTCTACCGGTTTCTTGGTAGTAGCTTTCAATACTTTTAGGAATATCGTTATGAATTACAAATCGCACATCGGGTTTATCTATTCCCATACCAAAAGCAATGGTTGCTACCACAATATCGGTATCTTCCTTTAAAAACATGTCTTGATGTTTCACTCGGGTTTTTGCATCTAATCCTGCGTGATAGGGTACTGCTTTTAATCCATTAACCTGTAACGTTTGAGCCAATTCTTCTACTCGTTTTCGGCTTAAACAATATACAATACCGCTTTTTCCTTCGTTCTTTTTTACAAAGCGAATAATATCGGCATCTACATTTTTAGTTTTTGGTCGTATTTCATAATATAAATTCGGCCTATTAAAAGAAGCTTTAAATGTATTGGCATTTTGAATGCTTAAGTTTTTTAAAATATCTTCTTGTACTTTCGGAGTTGCCGTTGCGGTAAGCCCTATTATAGGTATGTTATCGCCAATGCGCTCAATAATTTTTCGTAGATTTCGGTATTCAGGTCTAAAATCGTGTCCCCATTCGCTTATACAATGCGCTTCATCAATTGCCATAAAAGAAATGGTCTGCGATTGTAAAAAGTTGACGTATTCATCTTTGGTAAGCGATTCTGGAGCAACATACAATAGTTTAGTGATCCCATTTTCAATATCACTTTTTACTTTTTTTACCTCGGTTTTATTTAATGAAGAATTTAGTACATGTGCAATTCCTTCTTCTGAAGAAAGGGAACGCAACGCATCTACTTGATTCTTCATTAACGCTATTAAAGGGGAAACCACGATTGCAGTTCCTTCTTCAATTAATGCGGGAAGCTGATAGCAAAGAGATTTCCCGCCTCCAGTTGGCATAATAACAAAGGTATCTTTGCCACCAAGTATACTTTTAACTACCTCTTCTTGAAGTCCTTTAAAAGCACTGAATCCAAAATATTTTTTGAGTGCTGCGTATAATTCGGTATCGGTCACGCTGCTATAAAAGTTTAAATATTAATATAAAAAGGAAGTAAAATTAAATTGCCATAACAGATGAACAATTGTAATTTTGCAACCAACAATGTAAAACGTATCTTTAAACAGAAGTTTAAACCAGTTAGTGCATTTTGCATTTTCAATATACTAAATTCTGAAACAGTTTCAAACATTCAAAAGCTTAAAATTTGAACAAAGAAGAACAAATAATTTCTGTTGCACGAAAAACTATAGAAACTGAAAGTAAGGCTATTGCAAAATTAGCCCCTTTGGTAGACGCCGAGTTTGCTGCAGCAGTAGATTATATTTTCAACTCGCAAGGAAGGGTTATTATTACCGGAATAGGCAAAAGTGCGAACATTGCTACAAAAATTGTAGCCACTTTAAACTCTACCGGTACGCCTGCCATTTTTATGCACGCAGCCGATGCTATTCATGGCGATTTAGGTACTATTCTTCAAAACGACATTGTAATTTGCATTTCAAAAAGTGGAAACACACCTGAAATTAAAGTCCTTGTTCCATTAATTAAAGCAATTGGAAATAAATTAATTGCTATTACCTCTAATAGAGATTCTTTTTTAGGGCAAAAAGCAGATTATGTGCTCCACGCATATGTTGAAAAAGAAGCCTGTCCTAATAACCTTGCGCCCACAACCAGCACGACAGCACAATTAGTAATTGGTGATGCTTTGGCCATGGCTTTGTTGGATTTACGCGGATTTTCTAGTAAAGATTTTGCAAAATTTCATCCAGGAGGTTCTTTGGGTAAAAAACTGTATTTACGGGTAAGCGACCTTACTTCTGTCTCTTATACACATCTGACGCTGCCGACGACTCCTTACGTGTAG
>CAJXPE010000063.1 GCA_913057965.1 uncultured Marixanthomonas sp.
TCTCGTGGGCTCGGAGATGTGTATAAGAGACAGTAGTAAGGCCGTTCCTGCCCATAGAAAGAATACTTTCTTTTTTGAATGGTCGTCTTCAGCCATTTCTTTGGCACCTCCAGCGGCTTCGGGTAGGTTAGATAAAAAAATTGAGCCCGATAAAGCTGCTACCGTGATGGGATCGGCACCTATTAATGCAACGCCTAGCGCTAAATTTTCAGGAATGCCATCGAGGGTAATGGCGGCCAATAAACCGCCACCACTGTTAGAGCCCCATTTCTTTTTCACTAAATAATCTAGAGCAGTAAAAACGACAGCACCTATAAGCACTACCAATAATGCTAAATGGATGGAGGTCTTTTCTAAAGCGGGCTTGATGAGCTCTAAAATGGCAGAAACCATAAGAGCACCACCGGCCAAAGCAACTAAAAAACCTTCAGTCCGTTTTGATAAATTACCATATATTCCCCATAAAGCTCCTATTAATAGAGCTCCTGATACTACTACAATAACTATAACGGTCATCATTTGTTTAACTAATTTATAGGTTTAAAAAAACATGTTAAGCATAACCATCTATCGCATATAAAAAATATAATCAGTTACGGGTGGTTCCATACCGTGTTGTCTTAAATCTGAAATAAGCTGTCCTCTATGGTGCGTGAAATGATTGGCAATATGGAAGAGAATATCTTGTACAGAGTTGGTATAGGTGTGCCCTTTTGAGTTGGTGTATGCTATGAGCTTATGGAAATCTATTTCAGAAAGAATGGTTATGGTGTCATCAAAGTTAGAAAGATCTAATGTGCGGCATTTTTCAAGGGAATGTTCTTCAAACACACCTAAAGGATCCGTTTTTAAAATACGGGAATTCCATATTTGATGGGCATTGATACAGTGAGACAATAAAGGGATAGAACGTTTGCTAATAGTAGCTTCGTGCGTTGTAAAAACATCAATCAATTGTTGATTGTAGTGTTTATGGTGCCCAAATATATCTGTAAAAAAAGCTTTCATTGGTTCTTCTTTAAAAATACAAAGTATTACTGAATTTTAGAAAAGAAGTTACCAACAGTGTAGATATTGATATAAACAAAACAGGCTGCCAGTATAACCCAGCAACCTGTTTTTACTAAATTAATAAATATGGAAGTTACTCTTTCATAGCAAAATAAATTCCTGTGCTAGAATAGCATTATTAAATAGGTAATAAATAGGGGAAATGCTGTAGGTTTAGAATAAACTAAAAGTAAATAATTTTAAAGGGGAAACATACCTAAAAGTTGAGAATATTTTCCTACATATTAGAATAAGTAAGCGTGAGTGGCTTTCAAATTAAATGATAAAGAAACCATTAGGAAATTTTTCATTAATCTTTAAGGGTATTTTATGATGTGAAAATTGTTGATAATTAGACAGATGACTATCTTTAATATGTCTAACAAAAACAATAAAATTATGTTTACTTTAATTAACGACCTTCCAGATGATATATTAGGAATTGTAATCTCTGGAAAAGTGACTAAAGAAGATTATGACCGTATTAACCCAGTATTAGAACAACATAAACAAAAGTATGATGAAATTAAGTTGTTTGTAGATTATCAAGAATTTAAATGGCCTACCATTAAAGCCATGTGGGAGGACTTAAAAGTAGGATTTAACTACTGGGATTCAATAAAAGGGGTTGCAATTGTATCTAAAAAAGAATGGTTAGAAAACTCTGCCGATGTGATGGGGGTTATTATACCTGGTATAAAAGGAGAAGGCTTTGAACCTGAAGAACGTGATAAAGCCATTGAGTGGCTAAAAAACCTTTAAGTTTTTCAATAAATAACACAATTACATTCAGATAATTATAGGCATTATTCTCAGCAAAATTTTTTAATTAATTTTAAGGATGATTTTTATAAATTTAAGGTAGAATTGGCAAAACAAATTTGTAAAAAATATTTAATTTACATTATATTTGGGGGATTTTATTACTAATATGATAATAAGAAGCCCTAAGTTTTGAAAAAAGAAGTACTATTCTTAATAATTCAGTTTATACTCTTCTCTTGCTATTTTGTTGATATTCATATAATAGCCTACTCACTTCCAAATTGGATAAATTATATATTATTGGCGTTTGTAGCCATTGGATTTGTGATTATTTTCTTAGGAATTTTAAACTTAAATGATGACTTAAGTGGGGTGAGTTCCAAAAAAGGAAATAGCATGGTTTTTAATGGTATATATAAATATGTTAGACATCCTATTTACGCAGGTATATTATTGAGTATGTTGTCCTATGCTTTTTTTACAGCTTCCGTTTTCAAACTCTTGTTAACAATTATTATGGGAGTGGTGTTTTACTATAAATCAAATAACGAGGAGAATTGGATGTTGGAAAAGTACGAACAGTATCGAAGATATAAACAAAAAACAGGACGCTTTATACCCAAACCTAAGAATAAAGGTTAGCAATGAGAATATAGTGCATCTTAATAACTTTCCTTGTAAGGTTCTGCCTAAAGTTACTACTTTTACATTCTGAAATTAAAGTCACCCGACATCTCGGGCAATGAATTTGAACAAAACTATTATGGCAGATACTATTGAAAAAATAAAATGTTTAATTATTGGCTCTGGGCCAGCAGGATACACAGCAGCAATTTATGCATCACGTGCAGATTTAAAACCGGTAATGTACACGGGTATGGAACCTGGTGGTCAATTAACCACTACTACCGAAGTTGATAACTTTCCTGGATACCCCGATGGAGTAGATGGGCCTACCATGATGGTACAGCTACAAAAACAAGCGGAACGTTTTGGTACAGAAGTACGTATTGGGATGGTTACTGCTGTAGAATTTAGCGACGAAATAGGAGGCATTCACAAAGTAACGGTTGACAATAAAAAGCAAATAGAAGCTGAAACGGTTATTATCTCAACAGGAGCCACAGCTAAATATTTAGGATTGCCAAGTGAACAAAAATTGCGTGGTGGCGGTGTATCTGCATGTGCGGTTTGTGATGGATTTTTCTACAAAGGTCAAGATGTTGCTATAGTAGGTGGAGGCGATACCGCTGCTGAAGAAGCGACCTACCTTGCAAATATTTGCAATAAAGTAACAATGTTGGTTCGTAAGGATTATATGAAAGCTTCAAAAGCGATGCAACATCGTGTTGAAAACACTAAAAATATTGATTTACGGTACAATACCGAAGTAGATGAAGTACTGGGGGAGCAAGTAGTAGAAGGACTACGAATGGTCAATAACCAAACAAATGAGAAAGAAGAAATTAAAATAACAGGTATGTTTATTGCCATAGGGCATAAACCTAATACTGAAATATTCAAAGATCAATTGGATATGGATCCTACGGGATATGTAATTACCAAAGGAAAAAGCACCAAGACTAATAAACCAGGTGTGTTTGCTAGTGGTGACGTACAGGATAAAGAATACCGTCAAGCTGTTACAGCGGCTGGAACAGGTTGTATGGCAGCCTTAGATGCAGAACGTTATTTACAGACCATTGAAACAGAAGAGGCTGTAGAGGCATAAACACTTTTTGTAATAGTATTGAAACACCTAAGCAAAAACGTTTAGGTGTTTTTTTATGAATTTTTATAGCAGTGGGCCCCATACAGGTCACTACTAAAAACTTATATTTGTAGGGTTTAATCTACTTATTATGAAAGTATTTTTATACTTTTTTATTATTCTTTTTTTTAATTCGGTAGGCGCTTTTGGCCAAGAAATAGCCGAAAGTGACTTTCTTTTTTCAAAAAACCTAAATACGGTTTATAAAAATCCATCGCAAGCTCAAAGAGTTGCCGATTACTTATATAAAAATGCTGACACACAATTAGAAAAAGCAGAAGCGCTCTATCTGCTTTCAGAAAGTAAAAAAAGACAAGGCGACTATATAGAGAGTATCCAAGATCTCTTCAAGGCAAAAGAATTAATAAACCCTTCAAAAGATCACTTTTTAAATAGTTTACTGTTAATTTCAATAGCTGAAAGATGCCAAACAACAGGTATTAATGATATTGCTGAAGAATATCTGCGGAAAGCTTCCCGTCAAATTAATTCAATAACCAAAAAGGAAGAACTTATTATAGCTAAGGCTTTTTTGTTTTATGAAAGATCTAACAAAAGCCTAAATAAAGACAGTGTCAGTACCGCAAAACAAGTTGCAAAATCTTCAGAAAACAGCTTAAAGGATATTAAAACAATGGTTCCTGCACTATTGATTAAAAACTACATTTTACAAGGAAACATATACTTCAATAATAAAGAGATGGATTCTGCTTCTCAATATTTTAATGAAAGCCAGAAGCTTATAACAACAACTGGAATGGAAAGCTCATCTCTTGAAGCTGAAACCTTAAAGGGAATAGGAGAGGTTCAATATACTACCTCCAATTTTGAACAAGCCAAAGCAAATTTAAAAAAAGCATTGAATATTCCTTTTGTTGAAGTCCCGCTTCGGGTCACTATTTTACGTGATTTATCAAACGTGTATAAAACTCAAGACAGCATGGAGGCTTATCAAAACTATTATCGGGAAAGTTCGACTCTTAATGCTTCTGTTTTAAATTCAGAACGGAAACTGCGCAATACGATTATTTCTCATATTGAAGCAGAACAAGAAGGAGCAATCCGTAGTGATAAAAAGAGTTATTATATAATTGTAGGGGTGATTGCAGGGGTATTGTTTATTTTTTTTATAGGATATTATTTTTATAATAAGAAGCTGGATAAGGAATACCAACAATTTGAAAAGGTGATCAATCAAATTGAAAATAAAGAAAAACTAGAAATTCCTAAAGCAGTTGTTCCAGAGAAAATTAAAGAGACGAAAGGTATCACAATTCCCGAAGAGACCGAAAATGCTATTCTGCAACGGCTTGAAAATTTTGAAGAAACCACTAAATATACCAATTCAGATATGTCACTGTCGCTATTGGCCAAGCAAATGCAAACTAATACAAAGTATATTTCTGAAATTATTCATACTCATAAAAATAAAAACTTCAACACCTATATAAACGAGTTGCGCATCAATCACATTATCCAATTGATGAAAGAAGACAAAAAGTACCTAAATTATAAAGTAAGCTATTTGGCTGAAGAGAGCGGCTTTTCTTCGCACAGTGCTTTTACTGTAGTCTTTAAATCCATAACTGGTATTACACCAAAACAGTTCATTTCATTTTTAAAGAAAGATGATAAAGTAGCGTCTTGATCTTTTTAGTATATTACCAAAAAAAAGTGTCTTTTCGTGTAAATATACTCCCCGGTTTATTGATGCTTTCTATATTAATTGTATGCCCTATAGTAAGAGCTCAGGACAAAGCATTAATCGATAGCCTACGCCAAGAAGCTAATGTATTAGCGTATAGCAATCCTGAATTGGCTGTAGAAAGAGGGTTGGAGTTGTTTAGCCTTTCAGATGAGAAACCATCACAGCAAGTTTCTGCATTATTAACCATTGCCAATGCGTATGCGGTGCTTAAAGATCATGATCAAGTATTAATATATGCGCTAAAAGCAGACTCCATTGCCGGGGAAAACCAAAACTATACAGATCAAATACGTGCTTTGGGTTTTATTGGGGGGCAGTACCAACGACTAAAGCTCCATAACCGTGCCCTAGAGTATATAGATCGGGCTTATAATATTTCGGTAAAACATCCATTACCAGATTCCATACAGTACTTACAGGGGAATATACTTTTTGTAAAAGGTATGATACAACGAGATAACCTGGGGTGTGAATATGCATTATCATACTTTACTGAGGCCGCCCAAGTATTTAAAGATAATCTGAATAAAAAGTTTATAAATAGTAGTATGGCCATTGCATTGAATAACATTGGTGACTGTAATTTTGAACTTGAAAACTACGCTGTCGCCAAAAAAAATTACAACGATGCTATCAGTTTTGCGTCAAAAAATAATGCGGTAAAAAATAGTGCCTATTCAAAATTAGGGCTTGCCAAGATACTTTCTGAAGAAAAAAAATACCAACTGGCAATAAAAAAGATGCAAGAAGCATTACTTTCTGTTAAAAACATAAACGATGCAGGGTTAAAAACAGAATTGTACAAAACACTTTCCGAAAACTATGCTGCAATTGGAAATAACGAAAAGTATAATAGGTATACAAAGCTTTATTTTGAAGAAGAAGCAAAATTACTTGATGAAGAGAAAAAATCGATTAACCAAGTAGCCAATAATCTCGCCGCAAAAAACCTCGATAAAAGGAAAACTCAAAAAAATACCTACACCTATATTTTTATAATATGTGGGGTGTTTTTATTTGTGCTTTTAGCATATATTTTACAGAAAATCCTTCGAAAAAGGAAAAAAATAGCTCAGCAAAAGCAAGAAATTGAAAAAACGTCCAAAAACAATTAATATTGATTTAAATACTTGTTTAACAGTTCTTTATATTCAGTTATTTTCTTTTAAATTTCGTGAAAATTCCAGTAAATCGAAAATATAGTCCTTTATAATAAGGTAATAGTTGGTTAGGTTTACAGTCAAGATTGAAAACTTAAAACAATTTATGATGAAACAACTACTCACACTAATTTTCGCTATGTGCATAGCATCTCTTAGTTTGCAAGCACAATGCGACATATCGGAAAATTTTGACACCTATAGTAATGGTGATGTCCCAATAGATTGGACCATGGTAGATAATACTGATGGAACTTCTTCGTATGGAAGAGTAACATCAAACCCTTCTGCACCTAGCCCGGGTAAATACTTTAGAATGTATAGCGGTAATGCCACAACTGGAGATCTTGTATTTATCTCTCCAATGGAAGCAACCACTTCAGACGGAAATCACAGGTTAAAGTTTTTTGCTCAAGGAACTACAGAATCAAGTTTAATTATAGGAACAACAGATGCTGCTGATGGAAGTGGAACTTTTAGTGTCATTGAAACAATAACTTTATTAGGCGTTAATAATGAAGATTGGGAAGCTCATGAAATAATCATTCCTGCTGGGACTGATGGATACATTTTCTTTCAGCATAATCTTGGGTCAACTTTTGATCAAGTGAATATAGACAGTGTGTGTTTAGAACCAATCCCAACTTGCTTGGAGGTTAGTGCTGTGGAAGTTTCAAACCCTACTCAAACAACTATCGATTTAGCTTGGACCGAAAGTGGTTCGGGTGAAGATAACTGGGAATATGTTGTACAAGAAGCGGGAAGCGGAGAGCCAACTGCTAATGGAATCGAATACACATCGACCGATGCTAATCCTTCAGTTACAGTTACCGATCTTAATCCTAATACAGTATATGAAGCGTATGTACGCGCAAATTGTGGTGGAGGCGATTATGGTGCTTGGATAAAATCTACTGGCGTTATAAGAACAGATTGCGCTCCATTAACTGATAATTTCTGCGAAAACTGGGATGGGATGCCTGAAGATGAAGTTCCCATTTGTTGGAGTGCGATAGATGATCCAAATACATCAGGTCACGTCCAGATAGATTATGAGTTTGGCTATAACAAAAACATGTTAGAATTGTATGCAGTGAGTGTTACAGTTGGTGATCTTATTGCCATTTCACCAGATGTTTCAGCTTTTGCTACCGATGGAACTCACCGCTTACGTTTTACTGCTGGTTCGTCAACAGACGCACCTGAAGTCCTTGAGGTGGGAACGATTGATGAAAACAATAACTTTGTTGAAATTACAGCTCTAACCCTCACTAGCGATAGAGATACCGAATATTTAGTAACCTTGCCTAATAATGGTCACGCTAACTTTGCTTTTAAGCATAGCGGTCAGGTTAATAAAACGGTATGGATTAATACAGTTTGTGTTGAAGACTTACCTTCTTGTCTAGAGGTTATAGATGTAACAGCATCAAATGTAGATTTTGATTCTGCTGATATATCTTGGACTGCAAGTGAATCTAACGAAACTACTTGGGAGTATATAGTACAAGAAGCTTCATTACCAGCACCAGATGCTACTACTAACGGTACTGAAATAACTACAACTTCAGTAAATGTACCTTTAGAACAAAACACCGCATATATAGCTTATGTACGATCAAAATGTGCTACAGACGATTTCGGGTCTTGGATTGCTTCAGAAGAGTTCACTTCTGCGTGCAGCAGTTTTGTAGCTGAATATCAATTTGGTTTTGAAGGCCCCAATGTTGATGGGGAAGACCTGAAGCCATGTTGGTCTATTTTTGATACGACATTAGGTGATTTTAGAACATATGAAGAACAAGGAAATATTATGCCTTCAGATGGAAACTTAATGATGCGTATGTTTTTCGGCAGCTCATCAGATGCTGAAGGGTTAATCGTGAGTACACCAGAGTTTTCAGATCTAAACATAGATAAACAAATACGTTTTAAAATGAACAAAAGTGCTGCGAGTACGACAGATTTGGACATCATTGTAGGAACCATGGCAGATCCTATGGATGCAAGTACTTTTGTAGTTCTTGACGATACCTCATTAAACCAATCTACAATTATTGCCGAAACGTGGACGGAGTTTACGATTGACCTTTCAAGTTATGATACAAGTTTAGGGCATAAATACATTGCCTTTAAGCCTCAACATTCAGGTACAGGAGGTTCGCAGTTTATATATATGGACGAATTTAACTATGAATATGCTGAGCCACAAGGACTAAACGATGAACCTGAAACTGCAGCTATTTTAACAGTATCAGATGATTATAATTGTAACAATGCCATAACTGGAGATTTTCAAGGAGCCACAAAATCTGAAGAGTTTCCTTGTAACCTACCGGATTATGATACTTATACCGATTTATGGTACCGTTTTACACCAACCGAATCTGCTGAATATGCATTTGGTGTAGAACAAACAACAGGTGATCCTATAAGTATGTTTGTTTTTGGAGGTTCTTCAGTAAACTTAGAACCCATTTCCGTTGGATGCTCTACACGATTTACTTCAGTAAACTTAACTGCGGGAGAAACTTATTTTGTTGCGGTTGCAAGTCCAGTTCCCACAGCACAATACTCACTTTGTGTGAGTCAATTTCCAGAAACGCCAGCAAACGATGAGCCAAGCGGTGCAATTGAGTTAACTGAATCTACTGATGGTACTTGTAACAATGCAATACAAGGATATACGGCTTCTGCTTCATATTCAACTGATTCTGCTTGTTCTCCCAACACAGAAGATGTTTGGTACTCTTTTGTGCCAAATACTACTGCAAATTATACGTTTAAAAGAACGATAATAAATGGTGGTGCTACAACAGCTGTATCTGTTTATTCTGGTACGCCAGGAGATATGACACAACTTACCGAAGGCTGTGACACCTACTTGCAAACAGTAGACTTAACTGCAGGAGAGACTTATTATGTGGCAGTTTCTAGTTCAGAAGGTTCTATTCCATTGTATTTTGAATTGTGTGCATATCCATCGCCACCGGTTCCAGCCAACGACGAGTGTGTCAATGGTTTTGAACTAACGGTAGGAGAAGATTTTGAAAACAGTTTTATAATAGGGGACAATACCTCTGCTACGCTTAACGAAGACGATCCATTGGTTACTTGTGATGGACTTGAGTTTGAAGAAAAAGGAAAAGATGTTTGGTACACGGTAACAGTGCCTAATTCCGGTAACCTTAAACTAGAAACCAGATCCAATGATGACCCATACCAGACCGATACAGGTATGCAAGCTTATATAGGGAAGTGCGGAGCTTTGAACTCCTTATACTGTAGTGCTGATGAAGGTGAAGGGTTTTTCAATTATATTGAATTGACAAACTTTGAACCCGGTATTGAAATTTTAGTACGGGTATGGGGTCGTGTAGGTGATTTTGGAAGCTATAAAATAGCAGCGTATGATGACTCTCCGGAATGTAATTTTCCAACAGATCTTCAAGTGAGTGATATCACTGAAACCACAGCAATGATAAGTTGGACGGAACCTAGCCCAACACCCGTGGGTGAATATGAATACATTGTGCAGGATGCAGGGCTTGGCTACCCTGGTGACGTCGATGGTACTTTTACAAATGACACAGAAGTATTATTAGAAAACTTAACGCCTTTAACTGAATATGATGTTTATGTAAAAGCAAATTGCAGTACAAGTGGAAGTGCTTGGGCAGGACCTATCACATTTACAACAGAAGAAGAATTGGGTGTTTCAAACTTTAACAAGAATCAGTTTAAGTTGTACCCTAACCCGGCAAATGATGTTGTAAACGTTTCCTATAAAACTGAAATAGATACTGTTTCTATTTATTCTGTTACTGGGCAGTTGGTTTATGACAATGCTATCCACAATTCATCTGCGCAAATTAATGTATCACATCTATCAAGTGGGTTGTATATATTAGAAGCAAATGTTGAAGGGAATAAAGTAAGGTTTAAAATTATTGTTGAGTAGTATTAGTTGTTAGTTAATACCAAAACGTCCTGTTGCACTATGCAACGGGACGTTTTTTTTTATTCAGTCATTTCGACGACAGGAGAAATCTCATCCTACTAATTGCGTGTTTTTTTTCATCCGTTGTATTTTAAATAGAAATTTTGAATAAAATTGGCTGAAGTTCAAAATGTGATTCCTCCTTGTACCTCCTTCGGAATGACTCCGATTTGTCATTTCGACGATAGGAGAGATCTCATCCTCACTCTGCTAGTATCACAATTATTTTCAGTAAATTCTATTTAAAAAGCTGTCTTGCTTCTTGACTCTTATAGCGTAGCGGTCTTGTTTTATAACCTGCCGTAACATTATCCTTATAATTTACTTTTTAACCTTCACCGTCCACTCAAACTCAAAAACAGAGACCACATCGCCAGCTTTGTCCACGCCTTGCGATTTCATCCAGATGGTTTGACCTTCTCCGGTTGTAACAGCTTCTTTTATGGCTTCTTTTACTTTAATTCCATCCTCACAAGTAAACATAATTCTTCCTTTTGCTTTTTTTGAAAAGGAAGCTTTGTTATTAGCAACCAACATCGAAATGTTTTGATTACTTTCTTTTATAGTGCTCATTACCAATGCTCCGGTGCTTAACTCGGCAGCCATCCCTTGTACAGCCCAAAACATAGACTTAAAAGGGTTTTGATTGATCCATTTATGACGTACTGAAGTAACACAACTTGTTTCATTAATTGCTTTTACCCGAACGCCCGTTAACCAAGCAGATGGTAATTTAAATAATAAAAACGTATTGATTTTTGAAGGTGTAAGTGCCATATTCAGTGGTTTTAAAGCGAATATACTTTAAAAAATGATAGCATGCTAATTCTTAAATTTATGTTAAATTTTAGTACTATGCGTAACATAATACCTTTTTTTGTACATATATTTGTATAAGAAATTAATAAGCAATGGCAACAACCTTGACAAATCTATCAGAAAAAGAAGCTGAAAATCAAAAGAATATAGCAGCTGGGATCCATTTAAGTACCTTTTTAAAGTACTTCCTTCCGTTTGCTAACTTTATAGCTCCGTTAATTCTGTGGACCATCCATAAAGAAAAATCCTTTGTGGATAGCCACGGAAAAAGAGCCATAAATTTTCAGTTAAGCATTTTGTTATATTCAATTGGAGTAGGAGTATTATGCTTACCGTTCTTTGTCATTTTTGCTGCAGATTTTATTTCGCTTATGGAAGCGATGGAGCATACTATAGGAAATCCTGGTTTTGCTGAAATAAGAAACCTTTCAGGATACATTCTTTTATTCGGAATAGCAGGTTTATTGCTCTTCGGCTTATTTGTATTAGAACTTTATGCCGTCATCACCGCAACTATGTATGCCGCTAAAGGCAAATTATATAAATACCCATTATGCATACCTTTTTTAAAACCAGCCTCTGAACCCGTTTCAGACATCAATCAATCAAAAAATGAGCACACTAGTTAACATCGTATTAGCAGCAGTTTTAAGTTTTTTAGGCGCCGAGGTGCAAAAAGAACGAAACGAGACAGCCGTGAATACATCGATACAATGCCAGCAGACCGTACAAAACACGCAAGCAGTATTGTTCACAAAAAATGAAGCTATTAATTGTAAATAGGACCGATGAAAATTGAAAACACAAAAGCGCAAATGCGTAAGGGAGTTCTAGAATATTGTATCCTTTCCGTTTTAAAAGATGGCGAAGCATACACATCAGATATTCTGGATACCTTAAAAGACGCAAAAATGCTCGTGGTAGAAGGAACGATCTATCCACTACTTACCCGATTAAAAAACGCAGGATTACTTTCCTACCGATGGGAAGAATCCACCAGTGGCCCACCACGTAAATATTATGAACTGACCGAAACCGGACAGCTATTTGTAAATGAATTGAATACTACTTGGAACGAATTGCAACAGGCAGTAAACAGAGTAACCAGCGAAAACACCACGAAATGAAAAAGACAGTAAACATAAATTTAGCAGGCACCTTTTTTCATATAGATGAAGATGCCTTCGGGAAACTTTCACGATACCTCGATGCTATTAAAAAATCGCTTACCGATCCTAATGGTAGTGACGAAATTATGCGAGATATTGAAGCTCGTATCGCTGAACTTTTTTCAGAAAAGATAAAAACGAAAGCGCAAGTAATTTCTTTAAAAGAATTGGATGAGGTGATAGCCGTAATGGGACAACCAGAAGATTATCAGGTTGACGAAGAAATGTTTGACGATGTGCCGCCTACACAAAAAACGTCACGTCGTAGAAAATCGACAAGACAGCAACTATTTAGGGACATAGATAATAAATTTATCTCTGGTGTATCTTCTGGGTTAGGTCATTATTTAGGGGTAGACGCCATTTGGATTCGTTTACTTTGGATCATTTTGACGATTCTTTCACAAGGCGTATTTATTGTCGTGTACATTATTTTCTGGATATTGGTTCCGGCAGCGATTACCACATCAGATAAATTGAGAATGACAGGCGAACCGGTTAATATTTCAAACATAGAACGTAAGTTTAAGGAAGGATATGACACGGTAGCCGATAAAGTAAAAAATGCAGATTACGACAAATACGGTCAAAAAGTAAAACAAGGAACTTCTGGTTTTTTTGATACCATAGGTAAGATAATCGTAACCTTATTTACCATTTTTGTTAAGTTTTTAGGGCTTTTATTTATCCTTATATCAATAAGTGCGTTAATCGGGCTTATCGTTAGTCTATTTACGTTAGGAACCGTAGGATTCTGGGGTACGGGCGAAGTGATGGAGTACATCACCATGTTCGACACCACAGGAACCCCCATCTGGATTATTTCACTATTAACGCTTTTCGCAGTTGGAATTCCATTTTTTGTTCTATTCATTTTAGGGCTTAAAATGTTGATCAATAACTTAAAATCAATAGGTACAAAAGCTAAAATAACCTTGTTAATTGTATGGTTTATATCGCTAATTGTTTTAGGTATCCTTGGTATAAAACAGGCGACACAAAGAGCGTACGATGGAGAGGATATTGCTGAAACGGTACTTCCCATTAAAAAAGGAGATACTTTACAATTAAAAATGCGCGCCGATAGTCAATATGAATATGAAACGCACCGTCATGGAAGTCTTGAGCTAAAATACAATGATGCAGATGAGCGTATTATTTACAGTAACGACATTCGGTTGATAGTTCGCTCTACTAAGGATTCAATTGGGAAATTATTAGTTGAACGTAAAGCCGAAGGAAAAAGCTTTTTAGCCGCTAAAAAACACGCCGAAGCTATTGATTACAACTATTCTATAGATAATGGAGTTTTATTGTTGGACGGATTCTTAACTACGGAAACGGAGAATAAATTCCACGATCAAGAAGTAGAAATTACGGTATACTTACCAGAAGGAAGTGTTTTAATTGCAGACAAAAACACCTATTCATACCACAGAAACGATTCTCGATATGAAGATATTTTGAATCTGTCTCTTATACACATCTCCGAGCCCACGAGACCTCTCTACATCTCG
>CAJXPE010000064.1 GCA_913057965.1 uncultured Marixanthomonas sp.
GAGATGTAGAGAGGTCTCGTGGGCTCGGAGATGTGTATAAGAGACAGCTTTTAAAGTCTTTTAAGTTCATATTCATTAATAACTCTTGTTCTTTATTGATAAAATCTTCTGGCTTACCGTATTTATCAATCTGAGTTAAGAGTCCTAGTTTAGCATTCAATGATTCATATGCACGTGTATTTTGCTTAATTACTTTATTTTGGGTCAATTCAACATCTTCTTTTGTAAAACCGGGACCATACTCTTTTACCATATTCTCAATAATCTCTAAAGAAGGTAAGGTTGCATTCGCTCGAACGCTTGTACTGATTGTAAAGAGAGCTATTTCATCACGTGAAGGGATATAAGAATACGCTCCATAGGTATATCCTTTCCCGATTCTAAGGGTTTGAAAAAGTCTTCCACTAGAACCACCTCCTAAAATTTCATTTGCAAAATCAAGCTTCGTATACTCCTCATTATTTGCTGAAAGAGCCGGTAACCCAATATAGATAACAGATTGTTTTGAGTTGGGAACATCGATAAAATAAAGATTTCCTTCCGTATTATTTTCTGAAATTTCTTCGGAAGGAATGGTTACTTTCTCCCCTTTCCATTCATTAGAAAGCGAAGAAAGTGCTTCCTTTACACGAGCTTCTTTAATATTCCCTACAACTTTAAAAGTAGCTCCATTCGGGGAAAGGTTTTTATAAAACTCTTTTACGTCATTTAATGAAATGTTTTTCTCTGTTTTTAACGTACCCTCTGTTGGAATGGCATATTTATGATTATCTCCATAAATCAATCGATTAAAGTTTAAACTAGCAATAGCTTGTGGATTGGCTTCTTGTCCTTTTAAGGAAGTTCGTAACTCCTGCTTTAAGCGATCAAATTCGTTTTCATCCCACCGAGGCTGTAGCAACATTTCTTGAACCAACGCAATTGTTTCTTCAAAGTTACGCGACAAACAACTTCCGGAAACGTTGATTTCTTCCAATCCACCACGAATAGAAATACTAGAGCCTAATAAGCCGATAGCTTCTTCCAACTCGGCTGCTGTTTTGGTTTTTGTTCCTTCGTTCATCAAATCGGCTGTAAGCACTGCTAATCCTGCTTTATTTTCAGGATCCAATCTATGACCGCCAGGGAAACTTAAGGTAAAAGTTACTAAAGGCAATTCGTTGTTTTCTATTCCCAATACTTTCATTCCGTTATCTAGCTTGGTCTGCCAAACTTCAGGCATCTCAAATAAAGGAGCTTCGCCAAAAGCAGGCTCAGACCGGTCGTATTTAGAAGGCGTTTTTTCGTATTCAGCTTCTTCGCCTTGTCCTACTTCTTCACTGGCATCCATTTCAGTTACTTTTTCCTCCCAAACACTTGCTTCTGTTGCTCCGCTTATTGCTAAGTCTGGAGATTCTTTGGGTATAACACTCGTCATCACAAAATTCTTATCCTTAATGTATTGATTATAAACGCGCATGACATCTGCACGAGATATTTTCTGATATAATTTAGCTCGTTTAGTAATGTAACCCGGATCACCACCAAATTCATTATCCTGTACTAACTGAAATGCTTTGTTAAGCACCGTTGCCACGCCATAATATAACTGTGTTTCCAGCTCAGCTTTTATGCGTTGTAATTCTTTATCTGTAAAACCATTCGTTTCAAAATCTTGTAAACCTTCATCAACCGCTTTTTTTACTTCATCTAGATCCACTCCTTCATTAGCCGGTACACGAATTACAAACTCGCCAGCCAACTCTGAACTATTATTATACGAGCTCACATTAGGTGCCAATTTCCCCTCTTCCACAATCGATTTATACAACGGTGACTTCCGGCTTCCACTCAATAATTGCCCTAGCACTTCCAAAGCATATTCATCATTATTATACGCTTCAACTGTTGGATAAACCATCCGTAGTTCTGGTAATTTGGCAAAGTTATCTTTAAAATATAAAGATTTGGTTTCGCTCAAGGTGACTGGTTTAGGGTTTAAGGCTTCTACTTTTGGACCGCTAGGAATTTCACCAAACCATTTTTTTACCAACTCTTTTGTTTTAGCAATATCAATATCACCAGCAATCACCAACGAGGCATTAGCTGCACCGTAATATTTGTTGTAAAATTCTGTTACATCTTCCAGGGTTGCGGCCTGCAGGTCTGGCAACGAACCGATTACCGTCCAATTATAAGGATGACTTTCAGGATATAAGTTTTTACGGATTATTTCATCTGTATATCCATACGGCGCATTATCAACCCGTTGTCTTTTTTCATTTTTTACCACTTGTTTTTCACGCTCTAAAGCTGCTTTGGTAACCGTATTAATCATATATCCAAAACGGTCGCTATCGATCCATAATATTTTTTCAAAAGCATCTTTCGGCACTACTTCATAATATACCGTACCATCACTCCATGTCCCGCCATTTCGGCTACCGCCCCATTCGGGTATCATTTTACGATTGGCTCCAACCGGCACATTTTCAGAATCGTTAAAGGACATATGCTCAAAAAAGTGAGCAAAGCCAGTTTTACCAGGTTTTTCACGATTAGAACCAACGTGCATCATGGTTGCCACAGCTACAATAGGTTCACTTTTATCTACGTGAAGGATTACTTCCAGCCCATTATCTAGCGTAAACTTTTCGTAATCAATTGAAAACTCTGTTGCAGCAGTTTTGTCTTGTGCTTGAACAGCACTAAAAAAGAAAGCAATAAAAAAGAAAGAAAGGATTGATGAATATCTCATAATATACATGTTTTTTTGGTGTGGATATCTGCAGCGATTTATTAAAATAGCTGCGGAAAAATGGTTACTAAAAATACTAAAACTATAGTTTGATACTGTATCTTTGCGGAAAAATTTTGACGATGGATATTTCAACCAAATCCTTTAAAATAATTAGTATACTTGAAGCCATATCTTTTCTGGTTTTATTAGGAATAGCAATGCCTCTAAAATACATTTGGGATATGCCTCAAATGGTAAAAATTGTTGGGATGGCACATGGTGTTCTATTTATTCTTTATATAATTGGGGCTTATTTTATGAAAGAAAAGCTAAAATGGTCTTGGGGTACGCTAGGCATTGTGATGGTATGTTCCATACTTCCTTTTGGTCCTTTTTACGCAGAACGTAAATACCTATAATGAATCAAGAAACACTTAAATATTACCTTTGCTGGATTCAGGAATATTTTGTCAATTCTGGAATGAATGAAGATTTGGCAATATTTTTAAATACAGTGATTAACTCCATTGTACTTGCTTGTGTAGTTACCTTGATTGATATTTTTGTTAGAAAGTTTATTGTTCAAACTTTTAAAGCGTTTAGCGATAAAACCAAAAGTACATTTGATGATTTCCTTATTAAAAGTAACTTTCCTCGATTTGTAGCTCACTTTTTTCCAGTGGTTATCGTATGGTACACCATACCCATAATTTTCACTGAATACCCTTTGATTTTAAAATTCCTGCTTCGAATAATTGACGTGTATTTAATTATACTAACTGTCCTTGTTTTCCGAAGTATTTTAAAAACAACAAGAAGTTACTTAGAACACAAGCCCCGTTTTCACGATAAACCCTTACAAAGTTACCAGCAGGTTTTAATGATTTTTGGCTGGGGTATTGGTGTTTTCTTTATTATTAATATTCTAACAGGTTATTCTATTTTCAGCCTTGCTACTTTAGGGGCTGCATCTGCTGTTTTGTTGCTTATTTTTAAAGATACCATTTTAGGTTTTGTAGCCAGTATTCAGGTTTCAGTGAATGATATTGTACGTATTGGCGATTGGATTACCTTCAGTAAATACGGAGCCGATGGATATGTAACCGAAATAAGTTTAGCAACCGTTACAGTTCAAAATTTTGACCATACCTTTACAACAATCCCCACGTATAGTTTAATTTCAGATTCTTTTCAGAACTGGCGCGGCATGCAGGAATCTGCAGGACGACGTATTAAACGATCATTGTTTATTAAACAAACTTCCGTTAAATTTTTATCTCCGGAAGAAATTGAAGAATTAAAAAAAGTTCAATTAATCAAACCCTATATTGAACACAGAGAACGTGACGTTCAAAAATACAACCACAATACCGAAGCCGATAAATCTATTTTATTGAACGGACGCAATCAAACAAACCTCGGGATTTTCAGAAAATACGCCGATGCGTTTCTTCATGAAAACCCTGCCATTAATAAAGACCTTTTTTTAATGGTACGCCATTTAGCACCTACCGATCGCGGTATTCCTATTGAAATATTCTGTTTTAGTTACGATAAGCGTTGGGAGAATTACGAACACATTCAAGCCGATATTTTTGATCATCTAATTGCAGCCATTCCCTACTTTGGTTTGGAACTTTTTGAAGTGCCTTCTGGTAAAGATATTTCTCAAATTTCTGCTAATTTGAGCGCAACCAAATAACAAAGCTATATCTTTAGGGAAACAAACTATTTTTCCCTTTTCATGAAATTAAAACCGGTACTCCAAATTTTTGGTGGATTAGCAATTGTTTTAACGCTAATTCCTTTAATTGCAATCGACTATTGGTGGATTAGAATATTTGATTTTCCGCACATACAACTCACCATCTTAACGTTTACAGCACTCATCACGTATTTTATGCGTTTTGAGATTAAGCGTGTGGGAGATTATCTGTTTGCTGTAGGGCTACTTTGCTGTTTTTTATTTCAACTTACTAAAATATATCCTTATACCCCTTTTGCAGATTTTGAAGTGTTGGATGCTAAAAACAATATCCCTGAAAAAACTATTTCATTGTACACGGCAAACGTGTATCAAAAAAACAAAGAAAAAAAGAAGCTTGTTCAGGATATAAAAAAGCACGATGCCGATGTGCTGCTATTTGTTGAAACCAATAATGCTTGGAAAGAAAAAATAGATGCAACGATTTCCAGTGATTATAAATACAACGTATCCGTTCCGCTAGACAATACGTATGGTATGTTACTGTATTCAAAGCTTAAATTGATAAACCCACAAGTAAAATATTTAGTAGATAAAGGTATTCCTTCTATTCATACCCAAGTTTTGTTAGCTTCTGGAGACACCATCCAATTATATACCATACATCCTACGCCGCCTATGCCGCAACACAACCCAAAATCGTCTGACAGAGATGCGGAAATGATGAAAATAGCGAACTTAAGTAGGCAATCTAAATATCCCGTTCTTGTAATTGGAGATTTTAACGATGTTGCTTGGTCTGCCACTACATCTCTTTTTCATAATGTTGGTGAATTGTTAGATATCCGAAAAGGGCGAGGGTTTTATAATACCTTTAGTGCTAAAAGTTTTATTATGCGCTGGCCGCTAGACCATATTTTTATTTCTGATGAATTTAGAGCTATCGACGTTTCATTGGGAAGTGATATTAATTCAGATCATTTTCCTACGTATACCCAATTAAGCTTTGAACCTGAATACGCAGACGAACAACATCCTAAAAAACCAACAAAAGACCAATTAGAACGTGCTAGAGAACAAGCTAATCATGTTCAAAATGTAGAATTAGACATGTAACTATTTACTTCTAATCTCCTAATCGATCCTTTACAAATTCTATTTTGCTTTTTCCGTGAGGTTTTGATTTTCCGTTTTCATCTAAGCTTACCATAATAATGGTGTCGATAGTAATAATGACTTCGCGCGTCATTTTATTACGTACTTCACAGGCTAGCGTTAAAGAGGAAGTTCCAAATTTTACAGCTTCCAATCCTATTTCAACAATATCCCCCTTTTTAGCGGAGCTTCGAAAGTTGATCTCACTCATGTATTTGGTTACTGTCTTCGGGTTTTCCAATTGAATGATGGCATATAATGCTGCTTCTTCATCAATCCATTCTAACAATCGACCACCAAATAAGGTGCCGTTTGGGTTTAAATCTTCAGGTTTTATCCATTTACGGGTGTGAAAGTTCATTAAAATTTAGTTTTAGGATTATCCATTTTTGGAATTTTTACATCGGTTCCGAAACGCTCATTCGCCTTTTCAATAAAATAAGCAGAAAGTAAGGGGGATGCTTTTTCAATATTTTGATGCAAAAAGAAATAGATGTTTTGTAAACCTTGGTCTACCCATTCTTCCAGTCTATCAAGCCAATCGTCTAGACGCGTATAATCACTTTCATGGTTAGCCCCATTATAGCGTATAAAAGCGCTATCGGTCGTCATTCGCATATGTAGCAGGTCTCGTCTTCCAGCAGAATCTACTATAATATTGGTAACATCGTTCTTTTCGAGAATCTCATATAATTCTTCTGAAGTAGCTTTATCATTAAACCAGTCGGTATGGCGAAATTCCACGGCTATTCGCATATCATTGGGTATCGCCTTAAAAAATGGATCTAATCTATCCATATTGGTAGGCTTAAAGTTATTGTGAGTTTGCACAAAAGCCATTTCCAACTTTTCTTTAAGGTTAGAAGCATTTAAAAGGTAATCGTTCAAATAATCTTCAAAATCATTTAACCGCTTCCAGTGTGAAACACCTTGAAAAAATTTCGGAAAAAAGCGAAAATCAGCTGGTGTTTTTTCATACCAACCGGCAAATACATCAGCGGGAAAAATACGGTAAAAAGTAGCATTTAGCTCAATACTGTTAAACTGAGTAGCGTAATACGCCAACTCATCTTTCGTACCTCTAGGGTAAAAACCTTTTAAATCCGCTCGGTTCCATTTTGCACAACCTACATATAAGTTAGGGGTTGAAACAGGTTTGTAGTTAGACAGTGTTTTTTTAGTATCCGGATGATCGGCGGGTAATGTAAAATCTATTTTTGAAGGATCGTCAACTTTTCCAAATTTCATAAATTGTTGTCTTTTGAAGTAAAGATACGGGTTTTGTCACTTTTTTCTTCTGAAAAAAAAATCAATATATTGTAACATAATCATTGAAAAAGTGTCTTACTTTTACACTAAACCTTAACAAATACATTATGAAAACTCTAAAAACATTATTTATCGCGTTGTTACTCGTTGCCGTAGCACCCGTTTCGGCTCAAACAGCAGATGAAATTATTGACAACTATTTTGAAACAACTGGCGGTAAAGATAATTGGGGAAACCTAGAAGCTATTAAAATTTCTGGTAGTGTAAATGCGCAAGGAATGGAAATTCCTGTAGACGTTATACAAACCAAAGATGGTAAGCAATTAGTGACTATCAATTTTCAAGGTCAAGAAATTAAGCAAATGGCTTTTGATGGCGAAACGCTGTGGACTACTAATATGATGACGATGCAACCTGAAAAAAGTGATGCGGAAATGAACCAAAACATGAAAATGCAGGCTAAAAAAGGATTTCCTTCTCCGTTTTATAACTACAAAGAAAAAGGATATGCTATTGAGCTAATGGGGAAAGAAACCATTGAAGGAACCGAAACCTATAAAGTAAAGTTGACGCAAGACCCAATGATGGTTGATGGAAAAGAAGTTCCAAATGTTTCATATTATTATTTTGAAACTGAAAATTTTGTTCCAATCGCTAATGAAAGTGAAGTACAACAAGGTCCTATGAAAGGACAAACCATTAAAAACTCTATGAGTGACTATCAAGAAGTAGATGGTTTGTATTTCCCTTTTGATATGGGAATTTCTGGTCAAAACCTTAAGGTAAAAGACATTACATTAAACCCTGAAATTAAAGAGGGAATGTTCGCTTTTCCAGAATAAATTGATTACAAAACTCAAAAATCCCCGCTCGACGGGGATTTTTTATATTAAGTCATCATTCAACTTAAAAAACCAACCACATGAAAAAACTACTTTACTCTTTATTATTATTAGCTTTTATACCGGTATCAATTTCAGCACAGGAAACCGCTTTAAAAGGAAAAGAATTGTTTGGCGATATGAAAGCTAGACATATTGGTCCCGCGTTAATGAGTGGTCGTATTAATGATATTGAAATGCACCCTACAAACACCCGTATTATATATATAGGTACAGCAGGTGGTGGCGTCTGGAAATCTAGTGATGGAGGAGCAACGTTCTCTCCTATTTTCGACGAGCACGTGCAATCTATCGGGGTTGTAACCTTAGACCCAAAAGATCCAGATCAAACAATTTGGGTAGGAACTGGTGAAACCTGGACGCGTAACTCAGTTTCTGTGGGCGATGGTTTGTTTAAATCAACAGATGGTGGAACTAATTGGAAAGAAATTCCCGGGTTTGAAAATAGCGAACGTATTGCTTCCGTAGTCATTAACCCAAATAATACAGAAGAAATATACGTGGGAGTGTTAGGTGCATTATGGAATGATAGTGAAGATCGTGGTGTTTATAAAACAACCGATGGCGGAAAAACTTGGAATAAATCTTTATTCGTAGGTCCTTCTACCGGAGCCGCCGATGTGATTATGGATCCTGAAAACCCAAATGTACTATACGCTTCTATGTGGCAATTTAGACGGACGGGATGGAGTTTTAATTCTGGTGGTGAAAATAGTGCGCTGTATAAGTCTACAGATGCTGGAAAAACCTGGAATAAAATACACAATGGTTTCCCAAAAGGTGATTTAGGACGTATTGGTATTGCTATCGCTCCTAGTGATCATAACATTCTGTACGCTGTTCTGGAAACAGAGGAAAAGGATAAAAACGGACTTTGGAAATCTACCGATGCTGGGAAAACTTGGGAACATTTAAATAATGACTTTGGATTAACCGTGCGTCCTTTCTACTTTTCACGTATTACCGTAGACCCAAAAAATCCAGATATTGTTGTTAAAGGAGGATTAAGCGGTTCGATAAGTCGGGATGGCGGAAAAACATTTAAAAACTTAGGGAATATGCATAGTGATATTCACGATATCGCTTTTCATATAAATGATAGCGATATTATGTATTCGGCTACCGACGGTGGTTTGTATCGTTCTTGGGATGCTGGCTCTACCTTTGAAATTGTTGAAGATTTACCACTTTCCCAATTTTACCACATAAGTACTGATAATGCCGAACCCTATAATGTATATGGAGGTTTGCAAGATAATGGAAGTTGGTACGGTCCTTCTTCTTCCCCAGGCGGTGTAAATGCCCGTGATTGGAATAGTGTTGGTTACGGTGATGGATTTAGAGTATTGAAGCACCCAACCAAAAATATTATTTATTCTGAAATGCAAGGTGCGGAAAATGTTTGGCGCTACGATGCCGACAGAAACAGAACCCGAACCATTCAGCCATTACCGAAAAAAGGTGATGCAGAACTTCGTTTTAATTGGAATGCTCCTATGGCGGTAAGCACTCACGCACCAGATCGTTTTTATATGGGAAGTCAATTTTTACATAAAAGTGAAGATATGGCCGAAACTTGGCAGATAATTTCTCCAGATTTGACTACCAATGATGTGAAAAAGCAAGATCAGTCAGAATCAGGAGGGCTTTCTGTTGACAACAGTGGCGCTGAAAATCACACGACAATTTTTACTATTGCTGAATCGCCTTTAGATGAAAACATCATTTGGGTAGGAACCGATGATGGAAACGTACAAGTGACCCAAGATGGTGGAAAAAACTGGAGTAATGTTACTAAAAACTTAACAGGTATTCCAGCAAATACCTGGGTCTATCATATAGAAGCCAGTGTGCATGGAAAAGGAACTGCTTATGCAGTTTTTGAAGGTCACACAACGGGCGATATGAAACCGTACGCTTTAAAAACAACCGATTTTGGTAAAACGTGGAAATCTATAATTTCAGAAGATATTCAAGAGAATGCTTTTGTCCGAAATATTCAGGAAGATTATGAAAATGAAGATTTGTTATTCTTAGGCACGGAGATGGGATTGTATGTTTCAATTGACGGCGGTAACAATTGGTCACAATTCACCAATAATATGCCTCCGGTTGCTGTTCATTATATTGATATGCAAAAACAAACCAACGATATTGTTATGGGAACTCACGGACGTGGCGTAATCATTATTGATGATATAAGTCCTTTACGTCAGCTTACTCCATCGATTCTAGAAGAGGACGTTCATTATTTTGAAACAGAAGCTTTTACTATGCCTGAAGATAGTGGTTTTAGTGGTAGTTTTGGAACTGAAACACAATTTGTAGGCGGCAATAAGCCTACATCAGCACGAATAGTATACTATTTAAAAAAGCGACATACCTTCGGAAAAATGGAAATGGAGATCCAAGATATGGATGGAAACAAAATTGCGACATTATCTCCTGGAAAATCAAAAGGAATTAATATTGTAAACTGGAATTATACAGGTTCTACGCCAAAAATGGCAGCTGGAAAAACACTTTCATACGGAGGTTTTACAGCGCCTCGTGTATCGGCAGGAACATATAAAGTAGTACTGACAAAAGGAAAAAATACCTATGATACTACAATTGATGTAAAATATGATGAAAAATCCTTAACTACATTAGCGGAGCGTAAAGAGCAAGAGCAATTGACCAAAAAAATGTTCGACATGGTTGAAGACTTAGCCTATATGGTATACGAATTAGGAGAATGGCAAACAAAAGCTCAAACAGTACTAGAAAATAATCCTAAAGGTAAAAAGGATGCCCAAAAATTATTTGATGCATTAGAAAGCCTTCGGAAAGACCTAGTAGTTACAACAGGCGATAACTATGTAGCTTCTGCTGAACCAGAACTAAGAGAGCGCATGGCCGATTTATATTCGAATATCGCTGGTTCGTACAGTCGAGTAACAGCATCTCAAAAACAAAATTTAGAATTAATTTCTCAAGATTTTACAGAGGCAAAACAGCGCTACGAAAAAATAAAAGACAAAGAAGTTGAAAAGTTCATGAAATTCTTAGAAAAAAATGAGCTTGATAAACCAGCTATTAAAACGAAAGAAGAATTTCTTTCTAAGAATTAATGTTAAAATTATTCATTAAAAAAAGCTCGCAATAAACTTGCGAGCTTTTTTTATGTTATTTATTAATGTATACGGTCTTCCTATTGACAAATTCTCTAATTCCATGTTCGCTTAATTCGCGGCCATACCCACTATTTTTAACACCTCCAAAAGGTAATCTAGGGTCACTTTTCACTAGTTCATTTATAAAGACGGCACCTTCTTCAAATCTATTGGCTATTTTTTCAGCAGCATTAATATCTTCAGAAAAGATAGAAACTCCTAAACCAAATTTTGAGTTATTGGAAAGTTCTATGGCTTCATCCACACTTTTAAAAGTTGTAACAGACAAAGCGGGACCAAAGGTTTCTTCGTTAAACATAGCCATTTTAGGAGTAACACCACTTACAATCGTAGGTTCAAAGTAAGCATTTTGTCGCTTTCCTCCTATTTCTAATTTTGCACCAGCTTTTACAGATTTCTGTACTTGTTCCTCCAAGTCTTTTGCTAAATCCTCCCTAGCTAGCGTACCAATATATGTTTCTTTATCCATAGGATCACCACTTTTAAGTTCTCGAACTTTAAGCACCAACTTCTCAATAAATTCTTCTGAAATTGATTCATCTACCAATAACCGTTTTCCTGCGATACAACTTTGTCCCGTATTCTGAAACCGAGCTTGTACACACGTATCGATTGTTTTATCTATATCGCAATCTTTTAAAAGAACCAAGGCATTGTTTCCTCCTAATTCTAGTACTGATTTTTTAATGTTTTTCCCGGCTGTGGCTGCCACTTCTGAGCCAGCAGGACCACTACCCGTTAAAGTAACGGCTTTTACAATTGGGTTTTCTATAATTTCTTCAATTGCATCACTGCCCACTTTTAAGGTGGTAAAACAATGATCTGGAAAACCGGCACGTTTAAATACTTTTTCAATATTCAAAGCATTCCCAAAGACATTAGAAGCATGTTTTAAAACACCTATATTCCCAGCCATTAAAGCGGGTGCAGCAAAGCGAAACACCTGCCAAAAAGGATAATTCCACGGCATAATGGCCAATACAACACCCATAGGCTCATAACTTACATAGCTTTTATGCGCGTCGGTTTTAATGACTTCATTTTTTAATTGTTTTTCTGCATGTTCGGCGTAATATTCACACACCCATGCACATTTTTCAACTTCAGCAATGGCTTGTTTTATGGGTTTTCCCATTTCCAGAGTCATCTCTTTAGCATATTCTTCTTTATTGCTTTTCAATTCGGAAGCAGCAGCCAACATCAATTTTTTTCGTTCAGCAAAAGGAGTTTCTCGCCACGAATAAAACCGTTTATCTGCTTTTTTTAGAATTTCTTGAATTTCGGGTTTGGTATGAGTTTGATAAGAACTTATTTTCTCACCGGTATATGGATTTATAGAAGTTTTTGTTGCCATGGTTTTTCTTTTTAAAATAGGAATTATTTTACACTATTCATTTTTAGTTAAGAATAGTTTAACCAAATAATTAAGGTCGTAAGATTTTCCGATTTTGTGTAAGTAAAAAAACCTTATTATCTGTGTGAAAACAACTGTTTAACACTTCGTTATTATTGTTTGGGTTTTATTTTAGAAATGCTATAGTGACTCGTTAAATTACTATTAATATTAAGAGTTTTCCTACTGTGGGAAAGGATTCTTGCTTTAAAATATGATACATTCGCTCTTAGAAATTTTAAAAAAAATTAATAGAACAGTTATGAAAAAAAGTATGAAAAGAGCTTTACTTATCACGTTTTTCGGCGTGGCATTTTCTGGTTTTGCACAAGAGGATGAAATGAATCCTATGGAACAGGATCAAATGGAAATGGATCAAGAATTAAACAATTCAGATGAGGATTTTTTAAATGATTATGATAGATGGGCGGTTGAGCTATCGGTTGGAGTTCACAAACCAACACGACAGTTTGCACCCGGTTACTTTACCAATACACCAAGCTTTGGTACTGCTGCCGTTGGAGTACGTTATATGTTCAACCCTAAATTTGGATTGCGTTTAGGTGTGGGGTACAATAATGTAGAAGGCGATGAAGATGAATCGCTACCTTTTAAATCTAGTTATTACCGAGGCTCATTAGAAGGAGTTTTAAATATGGGTAACATTTTAGGGTTTAACGATTGGACAAATACCGTTGGATTATTATTCCACGGTGGTGGTGGATATTCTTACATCAACCATAAAGAACCAGTTGATTTTGACAGCAATGACGAGATGCTACACATTATGGCTGGTATAACGCCTCAAATTAAAATTACAAACAGCATTGCTTTTTTCGCAGATGTTTCAGTTATTGGCAATATACGTCAATCTAGAACTTGGGACGGAACACAGATTTCTAACGTAAAAGGTGTAGACGGATCTATAGTAAATGCATCTGCTGGATTTACATTTTACCTAGGTAAAAATGAAAAGCATGCCGATTGGTTCTCTGAAGATAAAGCTTACGAAGATAAAATTACTGAGCTAAGCGGAAGAGTTGACAAATTAGAAAACGACCTTATCGATTCTGATCAGGATGGTGTAGCAGATTACCTAGATCGCGAACCTAATACGGTTTCTGGTGTAACAGTAAATACTAAAGGTGTAGCTGTAGACCAAAATGAAAACGGAATTCCAGATGAGATTGAATCATCTCTTGACGAGCGTTACCTAAAACTAGAAGATTATAAAACTAGTGATGAAGGATACGCTAATATTAAGAAGTTAATTAATGATGGTTATGTAAACGTATACTTCAGATTTAACAGTGATGTTCCTGAAACGTATTCTTTAAACGCTATTAATTACTTAATTCTTTATATGAAAGAAAACCCATCTGCAAATGCTGAGTTAGTTGGATATGCAGATGAAGTTGGTAACGAATCGTATAACAAACAACTTTCTGAGAAAAGAGCAAACCGTGTTCGTGACATTGTTGTAGCGGCAGGTGTTGATGAAAGCAGATTAAGCGTTACCGGAGCCGGTGAAGATACTACAGTAGAAACATCTTCTTCTCCAGCACGTCCTGTCTCTTATACACATCTCCGAGCCCACGAGACCTCTCTA
>CAJXPE010000065.1 GCA_913057965.1 uncultured Marixanthomonas sp.
ACGAGATGTAGAGAGGTCTCGTGGGCTCGGAGATGTGTATAAGAGACAGTTGCAGGACCCGATAGTGGTGATGCGGATGGTGATGGTGAGTTAGATGTAACTGAAACTTGGATATATACTGGGAATTATACTATTACACAAGCAGATATTGATGCTGGAGAAGTAGTGAACCAAGCAACAGCTAAAGGTGAAGCACCATCAGGTGAAATAGTAAGTGATGATTCTGGAGCAACAGTTAGTGATGATGATCCAACTGTTACAGTACTATGTCAAAATGCAGCGATAGCAATCGTGAAAACTGGAATATTTAATGATGAAGACCAAGATGGATGTAGTAATGTAGGGGAAACTATTAGTTACACCTTTACTGTTACCAACCAAGGAAGTGTAAGTTTAGCTTCCGTAAGTGTAACCGATCCGTTAATTACGACAATCAATGGTCCAACAGGTGACACAGATGGTGACAGTCAATTAGATATTACTGAGACTTGGGAATATACAGGAACGTACGCAATCACTCAAGCTGATATAACTGCAGGAGAAGTTGTAAACCAAGCCACAGCAGAAGGAACTGCTCCTGATGGAACTACAGTAAGTGATAATTCTGGAGCAACCATAAATGATGACGATCCAACGATAACAACGCTTTGTCAAAATGGAACAATAGCGCTTGTAAAAATTGGAACCTTTTCTGATGAAAATGGAGATGGGTGTACACAAGTAGGAGAAACTATCGTGTATGATTTCATAGTAACGAATACAGGTATAGTGGATCTAACGAATGTGATTGTAACTGACCCACTTGTAACTGTAAGTGGTGGCCCTATTAACTTAGCTTCAGGAGCAACAGATGCAACTACCTTTACAGCAGTTTATACGGTAACTCAAGCAGATATCGATGCTGGAGAAGTTGTTAACCAAGCTACAGTTGAAGGTACTACACCAGATGGAAATATAGTGAGTGATGATTCTGGAGAAACGATAAGTGATGATAATCCAACAATCACGACACTATGTCAAGCTCCATCTATGTCTTTAGAAAAAGTAGGTGTGTTAAATGATGAAAATGGAGATGGTATTCCACAAGAAGGTGAAACTATTACATACACCTTTAGTGTAACGAATACAGGAAGTGTAACATTGTATAATATAACAATAGATGATCCTTTACCAGGTATAGACATTCAAGGTGGTCCAATAGCTTCTCTTGAACCGGGTATGACCGATGATACAACATTTACGGCTACCTATGCTATTAATGATGCAGATATAGAGGCGGGTCAAGTTATTAATCAGGCTATTGTCACTGGAGATGATGATGAAGGTACCGTTGTAACCGATGAGTCTGATGATCCAAACAATGATGATAACGTTGACAACAATGGAGATGGAGAACCAGATGATCCTACGGTAGTAGTTATTGGAAATGTTGATCCTGTAGGAGACTTTGAAATATTCAATGGTATTACTCCTAACGGAGACAACCTGAATGATTACTTTGTAATAGCAGGTATTCAAGATTTCCCAGAAAACAATGTGAAGATATACAACCGTTGGGGTGTATTGGTATGGGAAACTGAAGGCTACGGAGGTTCTAATGGTCAAGAGAATGTATTCACAGGAGAGTCGAATGGTAGATCAACAATACGTGCCAATGAAGAATTACCAACAGGAACGTATTTCTATATACTTACCTTCCCATCGGATAATCCAGGGAAAGCAAGTTATTCAGGATACCTATATATAAATAGATAGAAAGTCAAAAGACCTCCCGGAGGTAATCTTCCGGGGGTATAAAAATATGTAACGATGAAACACAGTTATTATTTAGCCATTATAGTTTTGATTTTACTTGGGAGCTGCTTTTCGAGCAATGCCCAACAAGATCCGCAGTACACGCAATATATGTACAATACACAAATTGTTAATCCTGCCTATGCTGGATCGCGTGATGCGTTAAGTTTTGGATTATTGCTCCGGTCACAATGGGTAGGTCTGGAAGGAGCACCAAAAACAGGCACGTTTACGGTCAATTCACCTATTGGTGTATTAGACAATATGGGCTTAGGCCTATCGATTGTTCGTGACGAAATAGGACCAGCGGTAGAATCAAATGTAAATATTGATTATTCATATACGATCAATACTTCAGATTATGCTGAATTAAGTTTCGGACTTAAAGCTGGATTAGATCTTTTAGATGTTAATTTTAATAAACTGAGCATATTTGACCAAGGAGATATTTTTGAAAATAATATAGATAATAAATTACAGCCACAGATAGGTGCTGGGGTATATTACAATACAGAACGTTTCTATGCAGGATTGTCTGTACCCAATTTTTTAACCACGAAGCATTTTGATTCGTCTACATTAGAAAATTTTGATTTTGATAAAGATGTTGCACCAGCTGAGCGTTTACACTATTTTTTAATTGCTGGTTATGTGTTTGATATCAATGAAAACTTAAAGTTTAAACCAGCAACACTTATTAAAGCAGTAAGCGGTTCTCCTTTACAGTGGGATGCCTCTGCCAATTTTTTAATATATGATAAATTAACTTTAGGAGCTTCGTATCGATGGAGTGCAGCTTTGAGTGCTATGGCAGGTTTTCAGGTAAGTGATGAAATATTCATAGGGTTTGGTTATGATTACCAAACCACCGATATTGAAGATTACAGTGATGGATCCTACGAAGTATTTTTACGATTTGATCTCTTTAATAAGCCAGAGCGTGTGTTAACACCAAGATTCTTTTAATAAAATTCCCGCCATGAATAAGCCTATACTTAATAAATCAATTTTTTTCCTTCTCCTCTTCTTTACTATTGGAGTATCTTTTTCTCAACGTAAAGACATAAAAAAAGCCGATAAAGACTTTGATAAGTTTGCTTATATAGATGCACGTGAAATCTATTTAAAAGTTGTTAAGGACGGATATAAATCAGCAGAAATATATAAAAAACTAGGGGATACCTATTACTATAATAGTGACTACGATAATGCTGCTAAATGGTATTCGAAACTCGTAAACGAATACCCTGATAAAATAGAAACAGAATATTATTACCGTGCTGCCCAGTCTTTAAAAAGTTTAGGGAAGTATAAAGAGTCTGATGAATTGATGAAGCAGTTTACAGCTCGTGGAGGCAATGGAGTAATAGTAAAAAACTTTGAGAGTGATCCAAATTATTTAAATAGCATAGCAAAAGAATCACGAGAATTCATTTTAAAAGACGTTTCTATAAACAGTGATGTATCAGACTTTGGACCTTCTTTTTATGGAGATAAAGTAGTCTATGCAACATCAAGGGCTAGTTCAGAAGGAGGAAAGGTTTCAGAATGGAATAATCAGCCTTTTCTAGATTTATTTATAGCTGATGTTAATAAGGATGGAAACTTAATTAACGCACAGCCTCTTCCTGGAGATGTAAACACTAAATATCACGAATCTACCCCAACCTTCAGTAAAGATGGGAGTACTATGTATTTTACCAGAAATAATTTTTTAGATGGTAAAAAAGGAAAAGATAGACAAAAAACGATACGGTTAAAATTATATAAAGCCACTAAAAGTGGAGAATTCTTTTGGACAAATATTGTTGAACTTCCATTTAATAGCGATACTTATTCAGTAGCACACCCAACATTGAGTAGAGACGGAAAGCGCCTATATTTCTCTTCTGATATGCCAGGAACTATAGGGATGTCAGATTTATGGTACGTGGATATTTTAGGAAAAGACAGCTATGGAGAACCTGTAAATCTCGGAGATGAAATTAATACCGAAGCCAGAGAGTCCTTTCCGTTTATTAGCGAAGAAAATAACCTTTACTTTTCAACTGATGGTCGCGCAGGATTAGGAGGATTTGATATATACATTACTCCATTAAATAACGAAGGAAAACCTGGGGTTGTAAAAAACTTGGGTGAACCTGCCAACAGTAGTCAAGATGATTTTGGATTTATCATAAAAGAAACAAAACGCAGAGGATATTTAACCTCCAATAGAGGTGGAGCTCGTGGTAGTGTAGATGATGAAATATACTTGCTTAAAGAAAAATGTCAGATAACAATTACGGGTCTAGTGACAGATGTTGATAGTGGCGAACTATTACCGGGGGCAACCGTAGTACTTTTAGATGCTGATAATAAAGAGGTTAAAAGTGTAGTAGTAGGTGAAGATGCGAGATATACCTTAGTTGCAGATTGCGATAGTAAATATGCAGTTCGGGGAACAAAAGAAAGTTACCAGCCCAATGAAAAGTTGGTAGAGACACCTACAAAAACAGGAACTGTAGAAGTACCATTGCCATTAAAACTAGTTGATTGTCCACCTGATGATTTAGGATGCCGACTTAGCTTGCAACCTATTTATTTTGATTTTGATCGCTATAACATCCGTCCTGATGCAGAAGTGGAGCTTGCAAAAATTTTGGCTGCCCTTCGAGAGTATCCAGAATTGATAATCCATATAGAATCTCATACCGATTCACGAGGTAATGACGATTATAACGAAGCATTATCTGAAAAAAGAGCGCAATCTACTCTTAACTGGTTAGTTAAAAAAGGTATCGATCGCAATAGGCTGAGTGCAAAAGGATATGGTGAAAGTCAATTGGTTAATGAGTGTTCAAATGGAGTAAAATGTACTGAGGAAGAGCACCAACTTAATAGAAGATCTATGTTTATTATTCAGAATTAAAAATTTAAAAAAAGATTTATATTTATTATCTCCCCTTTATAAATGAAGCAGATTAAACCTGACTTTTATTTAACTAAAGACTCTTTTATCCCACTAAAACACTGAAGAGTAGTTAGGGTAAATTACTAATACATTTTAAAGTTTAATACTAATTTTAAAATGTAATTATGAAGGCAATTTCGAAAGAGATGATTATTGTATTTATTTTTTTGTTTGCGAATGCTTCTTTTTCGCAAACCAGTAAAATAGCAAAAGCAAATAATCAATATGATAAATATGATTATATAGATGCGAGAGAAATCTACCTAAAAGTCGTTGAAAACGGTTTTACTTCTGCAGAGATATATAAAAAACTAGCAGATACATATTATTACAACAGTGACTATACAAATGCTGTACGGTGGTATGATAAACTTATTGCAGAATATCCCGAGGAGATTGAAACTGAATATTACTACCGGATTGCACAATCACTGAAAAGTGTTGGTGAGTATGAAAAATCTGAAGAAATGATGGATACGTACCTAAGTATGGGAGGCGTAGAAAGAGAGGTTAAGAAATTTGAGAGTGATTCAGAATATTTAAAAAGCTTAGGAGTACACCCTTTTAAATATGTAATAAATAAAGTAGCGGTAAATACAAAGTTTTCAGATTTTGGACCTTCATACTATAATAACAAACTACTATTTTCAGCTTCAAAATTAGATAACAAGCATTTTAAAACCCATAGTTGGACTAATTTACCATATTTAGATTTATATGTTGCAGATGTTGATAGTTTAGGGGGACTTTCTAATGCGAAACCTATAAAGGGTACTTTAAATACGGAGTATCATGAATCTTCACCCGCAGTTACCAAAGATGGTAAGACCATGTACTTTACTAGAAATAATTATATTGATGGAAAAAAAGGATTTGATAAATCGCGAACTATTCGATTAAAGCTCTACAGAGCAACCTATAACACTAAAGAACAAAGCTGGGAAAATGTAAAAGAACTGCCGTTTAACAGTTCTAATTATAGTACAGCTCACCCCGCCTTAAGTAAAGACGAAAAAAGACTTTATTTTGCTTCCGATATGGAAGGAACCTTTGGTAGATCAGATATTTGGTACGTTGATATATCAAAAGCTAGTGACGGCTCATACACATATGGAATCCCCGTTAATTTAGGCCCTGAAATAAATACCAAAGCACGCGAAACATTTCCATTTATAAGCGAACGTAATAATTTGTATTTCTCCAGTGATGGTCACGGGGGGCTTGGTGGATTGGATATTTTTGTATCAGCAATTGATAAAGACGGAAACCTCCAACAAATATCAAATTTTGGGGATCCTATTAATACTAATATGGACGATTTTGGTTTTATAACCAAAGAATCTAAAGGTACTGGTTATTATACTTCGAATGTAGATGGAGGTCGTGGAAGTATCGATGATGAAATTTATTATTTCTATGAAAAATGTGTTATGACCATAAATGGTGTAGTAACCGATATTGATACAGAAGAATTATTACCAGGAGCTGAAGTTTCCATCCTTGATGAAGATAATAAGTTAATAGAAAAAGTGAGTGTAGGTGAAGATGCCACATTTAGTTTTACTACAGAATGTGATACAAAATATATCTTGAGAGGAACAAAAGACAAGTATTTTCCAAAAGAGGAAACGGTAGAAACGCCCGATGAAGGAGGAGTGATAGATGTAAATATTCAATTAAAATTAGAAGAACCGTGCTCACCTAATGATTTAGGGTGTCGTTTAAAACTACAACCTATCTATTTTGATTATGATAAGGACGACATTCGTCCAGATGCATCAGTGGAACTTGCTAAAATACTATATGCAATGCAACTGTACCCAGAGTTAATTATCCATATAGAATCGCATACTGACTCTAGGGGTAGAGATGCATATAATGAGAAGCTTTCAGAGAGGAGAGCTCAATCTACGTTAAATTGGCTTATAGAAAGAGGGATTGATGAGAATAGATTAAGCGCAAAAGGATATGGAGAAACACAATTAATAAATAAATGTAGTAACGATGTTGATTGTACCGAAGAAGAACATCAGTTAAATAGAAGATCTATGTTTATAATTCAAAATTAATCTAACTAACCAAATTATATTTTTTTAAAAGCGTCCAATAGTTTTATTGAACGCTTTTCATTTTGGTTTTATTTACAAGGTGCTATTTCGTATTTTTGAAAAAATTGAAATTTCCCATGACAGAAGAGAAAGTAATTCTTGTAAATGAAAAGGATGAAAAAATAGGGCTAATGCCAAAAATGGAAGCACATGAAAAAGCATTGTTGCACCGAGCTTTTTCTGTATTTGTTTTTAACGATAACAATGAAATGATGCTTCAGCAAAGAGCATTACATAAATATCATTCGCCAGGTTTATGGACAAATACCTGTTGTAGCCATCAAAGAGATGGAGAGAGTAATATTGATGCGGGGAAACGTAGGCTACAAGAAGAAATGGGCTTTTCAACTAATTTAAAGGAAACCACTTCGTTTATTTATAAAGCGCCTTTTGATAATGGTTTAACCGAACACGAGTATGACCATATGCTTGTGGGAAAATTTAATGGCAAACCCAATATTAACCCAGATGAAGTAGCCGCTTGGAAATGGATGTCTATGGAAGCTGTGGAAAAAGATATGAAGTCTAATCCAGCTATTTATACAGCTTGGTTTAAGATTATATTCGATAAATTTCAAGAACATCTTGCGGTATGAGTTTAACGGTTTTTAGAAAAGCACATTTTAATGCAGCGCATCGTTTATTTAAAAAAGAATGGAGTGATGAAAAAAACCGCGATTTTTTTGGTAAATGTAGCAACCCCAACTATCACGGACATAATTACGAAATTGAAGTAGGGATAACCGGAGAAATTGATCATGAAACAGGTTATTTAATCGATTTAGATTTTCTGAAAACAATTATAAAAGAAGAAGTAGAAGACCCTTTTGATCATAAAAACTTAAATGTTGAAGTTGAAGAATTTAAAAGCTTAAATCCAACAGTGGAAAATATTGCTATCGTAATATGGAATAAACTTCGTAAACGGTTGGACAACAAGTTTGAAATTTCAGTAAAACTATATGAAACACCACGTAATTTTGTAGTCTATACCGGTTAAAAATGAATAAACTCCCTAAACTATATCCTTTAAAATTCGCTCCTATACTAAAAGAAAAAGTATGGGGAGGCACTAAATTGTCTGAATTTCTTGGGAAAGAAGGTAGGGGTAAAAATAAATACATAGGCGAAAGCTGGGAAATTTCAGATTTAGAGAATGGAACTTCGGTAGTGTGCAATGATTCTTTTAAAGGACAATCTTTGCCAAGCTTAATAAAACGCTACAAGGGTACGTTGGTAGGAGAAAAAGTCTATAAACAGTTTGGAGACACGTTTCCTTTATTGTTCAAGTTTATAGATGCTTATGAAGATTTGTCCGTGCAAGTGCATCCTGGCGATGTTCTAGCAAAAAAACGGCATAATAGTTTTGGAAAAACCGAGGTTTGGTACATTATCAATGCTGAAAAAGATGCTCGTTTAATACTTGGGTTTAATACCAAAATGACTGAAGCAGGTTATCTAAAAAAGCTTTCAGAAGGAAAAATTTCCGATATACTTCATTCCGAAACGGTACAGGCTGGAGATGCTTTTTTTATAGCACCAGGCACCATTCATGCAATTGGAGGAGGTATATTATTAGCTGAAATACAACAAACTTCAGACATTACCTACCGAATTTACGATTGGGATCGTCCCGATATAAATGGTGAAATGCGCGATTTACACACCGATTTGGCAAAGGATGCTATAAACTATAAGGATGTGGAGCCCAAAATAGTGTATCAAGATAGTACCGATGAAATAATCCCTTTAAAAAGTCTTCAATATTTTAAAACCAATAAGCTAAATATTACTGAAACATTTACCCGAAATTTAGCCGAAATTGACTCTTTCACCGTCTATATGTGTACCCAAGGAGAGGCAATATTAGAAACGATAGCAGGTTCAGAAAGTATAAAAAAGGGGGAAACAGTATTAATTCCCGCGTGTTTTACTTCAATTAAAATAAAATCTACTTCTGTAACACTTTTAGAAACATACATTCCGTAATTGTTCGTACCTTGCGCAAAATTAAATATTTATAAAATGGCAAGTGTACGCGACTTAAAAAGGGACATAAATTATGTGTTGGGTGATATTATTGAAGCTGTCTATATATGGCAACTTACCCATCCTAAAAAAGAATCCAAAGAATCTGAAAAAATCATCGATGAGGCCATCGCGGTTTTTGATGCCTTAATAATAAAGGTAAACCAAAAAGATGTTGAAAATAAAAAGCAACACTTTAAAGGAATTAATCAAGAATTAGAAACTGAAGGAAGAAAGTTAATTGATAAAATTAACGCATTATAAGCTGTCCCTCATAGTTTTTCGTTCTGTTATAAAAGACTCTAAAAGCGTTCCGTATTTAGAGTCTTTTACTTTTGGCGTAAGTGAGGTGTAAACAGTGTCCAAGTATTTTACATTGGCATCATATACTTCTGTTAACAATAAATAAGGGGCAACTTCTTTGTCTTTATTATTCAAAGCAAAATTTACAGTAGCTAGGTATCTGCCAGATAATGTAGAAAGCTTTTTTCTTTTAACAGCTTCAATTAAAGAGTCATTACCATCTTTTTGAGCTGTAAATTCTTCCTTTATTAAATCTAAGTTTCTATCTGCAAATCGTTGCATTAACTTTTTGTATTCATCAAGTGCTTGCTCATTTTCAGAGCCATTTACTATAAAATCATCTCCAAATTTTTTCAAACTAGTATTTATAATAATCTCACCAGGTTCAGCAAAAAAGGGAATACGGTCTTCTCTTAGCGTTCCATCTTTTAATCGTAAATACAAGTAATATATTTCAGGACTTTCTATTTCTTCCACAAAAGAAAAATTAGGATTACCATCTACTGCTACAGAGTCAATTGAAACTAATGTAGAGTCTTGAATCTTTTGTAATAATAATGTTCCTTTTTTTAATCCTTTTACGTTTCCAGAAAGGTTCATTTCCAATTCAGGATTTGAGTTTGAACAACTAACTAAAAACAATGCGGTTAAAATGATGGAGAGTATTCTCATTAGATATTTAAATTTTAAGGTCGCAAAGATGCATATTTTGTAGATAACAGAAAACCTGAATAGGTAAATATTTTGACTATCAAAAAGACAACAATAAATAAATTATGAAACAGCAGCTAATTGCATTAATATGGTACAAAGTATAGCAGCTACAGTTCCAATGGCATATCCAAACACAGCCAAAAGAACACCAACCGTTGCTAACGAAGGATGAAATGCAGAAGCAACGATAGGCGCGGACGCTGCACCACCTACGTTAGCTTGGCTCCCCACCGCAAGGAAAAAGTAAGGAGCTTTAATTAACTTAGCAACTAAAATTAATAAGCCCGCGTGTATTATCATCCAAACCAAACCAATGAAGATTAAACCAAAGTTTTCAAAAATGAGTGTTAGGTCCATTTTCATACCAATACTGGCCACAAGAATATAAATAAAGACACTTCCAAATTTACTGGCTCCAGCGCCCTCATAACTTCTCAATTTTGTAAAGGATAGTAAAACCCCAATAATGGTCGTTAGGGAGATCATCCAGAAAAAAGAAGAGCTTAAAAATGTAAAAATATTTCGGGTAATTCCTTTAGGGAAACTATTTACAAAATCTTCAAAGAAGGTGCTGAGATACCCGGCTCCAAAATGAGCAAAACTAACAGTACCAAAGGCAATGGCGGCGAGAATCATTAAATCAGTCAACGTTGGGTTTCTATCTACTGTAGCTGCATAATCTGAAACTTTTTGTTTTAACGCTTCAATTGCTGATGTATCAGACTGTAGCCATTTATCAATTCGTGCAGATTTTCCAATTCCTATTAAAATAATAGCCATCCAAATATTGGCAACTACGATATCTACAAACACCATTCCTCCATATAATTCTTGGTTGTATCCGTAAATTTCGAGCATCGCGGTTTGGTTGGCGCCACCACCAATCCAGCTTCCAGCTAGGGTTGATAATCCTCTCCATACAGAATCAGCACCTGCTCCACCAACGGTTTCGGGCGAAATAGTCCCTATTAATAAAACGGCAAGCGGTCCGCCAATTACAATTCCCACGGTACCTGTAAAAAACATAATCAATGCTTTTGGGCCGAGGTTAAATACAGCTTTTAAATCCATGCTTAACGTCATTAAAACCAATGCTGCCGGTAACAAATAACGGCTAGACATATAATAAAGACTCGAGCTACTTTCTACTACTTCTCCTGTTTCAGAAACGGTGGTCCAATCTGGGGCGATTACCCCAAAAGTGGTTAGTAAGGCCGGTAAAAAGTACGCCATAAATAAAGCCGGAACTATTTTGTAGAACGAATTCCAAAAACCAGTTTTTTTTGAGGAGGTATAAAAAATAACCCCTAAAGCCAACATTAAAACACCGAAAACAATGGTGTCATTTGTAAAAAGGGGAGTGGTGTCAATGATTTCTTGCGTAAGATTATCTTGCATAGATAGAATAATTAGTTTGCTTGCAAAATACAATTAATTGTGTAAAAATTACTTGTTACTCTTTTTTCTTCGGAAGTCTATTCGAGTTTTTCAGCATTTCGTGTAGCATCCACTCAATTTGCCCATTGGTACTGCGGAATTCATCTGCGGCCCACTTTTCAACGGCTTTCATCATATCTTCATTAACGCGCAAGGCGAAGGCTTTCTTTTTAGGCATACACTAATTTTCTTCAATAAATTCAGTAATTACGGTAATCAATTCTTCGGAAATAGGAAGGTCATATTGATTGTACGATTTTCCATTTTCAAGATCGTTGCCTTCTATTTCTTTTAAAATATGGTTCATCTTTGGGATGATTCTATACATTGCGCTGGGTTTTGCTTTGTGCAAGGCTTCTGCTTCACTTACCTGAACTTGCAAGTCTTTGTCACCATTTACTATTAAAACAGGAATATTTAGCTTCGCAAGTTCTGTCTGTGGATTGTATTGCATCCAATTATAAATAAAAGGCTGAATGTCGGCACGGAAAATGGAAGCCAATCCCGGACTATAATTTTGGGCCGTACCATTTACCCGAAGGTCATCAAATGATTGGCGTGCATTATCTACCAAACCGGGAGCTTGTTTTGCCAGTTGATCGACAATAACATCATCAATTTCTTGGCCAGCTCCAGCTATGGAAATAAATCCATTTGCTCTATTTTGGGCAGCAATCATCCCTACTAACGAACCTTGACTGTGACCAATAATGTAAAGTTTGTTGAAACGATCATCATTTTTAAAATATTTTGTTACTTCGATAGCGTCTTCAATAAAATCATCAAATTTGATTTTCTTTTCATCTATGTTGCCCGTTTTCATGATTTTTACAATCCTTTTGTCATATCGAAAGCTGGCGATTCCATTTTTGTACAACGCTTCCGCTAAAAATTTAAGCGAGTTGTTTTTCAGCATATTTTGGTTGCCATTCCTGTCAGTAGGTCCAGAGCCAGCAATTATAATAACAAGTGGTGGTTTTTCCGAAGTCTCGGGCAATAGTAACGTGCCTTCAACCAAAGGAGTGATTTTAAGTTCTTCGGAAGTGAAATTGTCTTGGGCAAAATTGGTTCCGAAGAAAAATAGCGCGAAAATTATAAGTAACTTTTTCATAGCGTTTTGTTTTAATGGCTTATTTTTTCTGAATAGGTATTTAAAATACGTTTTGCTTCAGCTTCTTTTTGGGTTCCTAATAGTAGTTTTTTTCCGTTTTTGAATTCTATCTGTATGCCCTTATTCCCTTTTACGTTCAAAGCCCCACTGTTTTTGGTAAACCCGGTGCGGTAGCCCCAACCGCCATATTCGGTTATGGGTTTGTATGTGCGTACATTACAGGATGATATGTCCCGCCAAAATAATAACCGCTCGTTTAAATTAAACGGCCAAAAAGCATAATGAATACCTTTTTCGTCTATTTTGGT
Organism: uncultured Marixanthomonas sp.; assembly: GCA_913057965.1. Classification (GTDB taxonomy): domain Bacteria; phylum Bacteroidota; class Bacteroidia; order Flavobacteriales; family Flavobacteriaceae; genus Marixanthomonas. The sequence goes on from CAJXPE010000065.1 coordinate 12,757, forward strand.
TTCCAGTTTGGTAAAAAAGAGTAAACAGACCAATATCACCACGGTCACAACTGAAATGCCAAGAACAATCCAAAACTGAATGGGATCCTTGTCCATGATTTCAGAAATGTTTACTATTGGAATTATACAAACCGCAATTACAGCAATAACAAGCAAACGCAGCCACCATTGATCAAACCGTTGTGTCTCTTTAAAAACCCGCATACTATTACATGTTTAATGTTCCCGCATTTACAACAGGCGAAGCATCTTTATCACCACATAAAATTACCATTAAATTGCTTACCATGGCGGCTTTTCGTTCTTCGTCAAGATCGACAATTTGCTTTTTGCTCAGTTCATCAAGGGCCATTTCAACCATACTGACAGCACCTTCCACAATTTTATGACGTGCCGCTACAATAGCGGTGGCTTGTTGTCTTTTAAGCATAGCACTGGCAATTTCATTAGCATACGCCAAATAGCCAATACGCGACTCCAAGACTTCGATCCCGGCGATGGTAAGGCGTTCGTCAAGACCTTTTACCAAGGCTTCGTTTACTTCTTCCATGCTGGAGCGCAAGGTAATATCGGCATCCATACCTTCATCGGCAAAATTGTCGTATGGGTATTTACTGGCCAATTCACGCACAGCAGCATCGGTTTGTATGCGGACAAACTCTTCGTAATTATCAACATCAAAAGCAGCTTTATGCGTATCGCGTACGCGCCAGACCAAAATGGTACTTATTATAACGGGGTTTCCCAGCTTGTCGTTCACTTTCAAGCGTTCACTGTCGAAGTTTCGGGCACGTAGGGATATTTTTTTCTTAGCATATAATGGGTTTACCCAAAAAAGACCATTCTTTTTTATGGTCCCTATGTACTTTCCGAAGAGCAATAACACTCTAGATCCATTCGGGTTTACAAGAACAAAACCCGGTAAGGTCAATAGCCCTAAGAAAAACAAGGCGATAAACCAAGCGTTTTTGGTAAGGAGCAGACCAACTACGCCTGTTGCGATAATAATAAAAAATACAAACAGCATGAGGTAGCCATTAGCTGGGGTGATTGTTTTTTCGTTTGACATGGTGGTTAAATTTAGTTTGATATTAAAATGATATTAAACCTGTCTCTTATACACATCTCCGAGCCCACGAGACCTCTCTACATCT